>JAZSER010000002.1:0-4997 GCA_045531815.1 Faecousia sp.
GGGCGAGATTCAATTTGATTTTGAAAAGAGAAGTGCTAAGATCATTCAACTTGCGGACTGGGATACATCCCGCACAAAGCTTTACGCAAAGAAAGTGATTGACCATATCTTGCACATTAATGGTAACGATCTACCAAAAAAAGAGAGAATCGTTTTTGAAAGATAACGAAGGATGCGTTGCTACGGCAGGACGGGGGTGTGATATACCGTTTTGCTCCCCCGGTGATGCTGCTCCACTACAAGAATTTCTCACAAAATTCTTTCCGCTGCACCGCACCACCTACACCCGAACAGCCGGATTTCGCGTAAGCGAATCCACAAATTTCCCGTCCCGGGGGGACGTAAAATCCGCCTGTTCTGCTGTCACCGGAAATGGTATGCTCAGTAAGGCAGCATCCCCTTTCCAGCACCAGCGGTCGCAAAAGGTATAACACACTAGACTTTCCAACGGAATATCGTGTGCCAACAGGGCGCTTTCACCCCTATTGGAAACCCAGAAGTAAAGGAACCTGCAGTCCCTTTACAATCCCAGCTCGTTTATGCATCTGTACCCACAAACTGAAAAAACGGGTTTGTATGCACAGAACCATAAACGCAAAAATCCCCACAGTCGATCCTCCGGTAAGAGAGAAAAGACTGTGGGGATTTTTATATGCCGCATTCATGAAAACGATAGAAATTCATGCGTCACGCACCGCTTTGGCGATGCAATTTTCAAAATACTCATATCCAGTCGAAAGCTGTGGATAATAATTGAATTTCTGTTGATGATGGAATTTTATGAAATTTATGGTGAAATAAAGCGGGCAAAACCAAGCCAACACTAGAGACTACATTTCCGTAAACGCATAACCTCCATATACAATATTATTTTGGGCTCTTCTGTGATGACATCACGCTTTTAGAAATCATCTCCACCGCAGCAAAAAGCACCCGCAGATTCTCCTACAGATTCCCAATAATCGCTCCGATTTCTTCTTCTGTCAACGGACGGTTTAACGAGAACGCTTTGGTAACTGCCTGTTTCAAAACACGGTGTTTTTTCAGTCGCTCCCTGTTTTGGTGCGCCCATTCCAAAACATCCTCTGTGCCATCCGGAATCGCATTCTCAATTCGTTCCCGTAAACACGCAGCAGCCGCAGGACAAGTTCCTCCCGTGGATATGGACACGGTCAGATCCCCCTTGGTGATCAGTCCGGGAAAGTAAAAGCTGCAAAGCCGCGGCACATCCACCACATTGACCGGGATACGGTATTGTCCGCACAGTGAAGCAATTTCTTCTGCTTTCGCAACATCCGTGTCCCCCACAATCACCATAGCCGGCGCGGTTCGGGCATCTGCTTCCGTAAAAGTCTGCTTATGGGTCAATACAGCCTCGAAAGGCTTCATTTTCTCTGCTTTCTGCCGGATTTGCGGTCCGTCTCCGATGAGATAAACCGTCTTTCCGGACAAATTAACGCTGATGGGAAAATGATTCATAGTTTACTCTCCTCGCAGTAGTATCGCCAGCCGCCTTCTGTACCGGTACGACAGAGCCGTACCCCAAATACCGAAGAAATCATTCCGGATGCATAAATCTGCTCCGGCGTTCCATCCGCTACGATTTTTCCATCCCGCATCAGTATCATGTGGTCTGCCGTTTGAAAGGCATGGGGAAGATCGTGAATGATCATAACAACGGTCTTTCCCTGTGCAGCCAGCATCCGCGCCTGCTGCATCAGCTGCAGCTGATGGGAAATATCCAGATAGGTGGTCGGTTCATCCAAAAGGATCACCGGCGTATCCTGGACCAGCGCCATAGCAATATAAACTTTCTGCCGCTGTCCGCCAGAGAGATTCTGCACCAACTCATCTGCCAACTCCGCAACACCCATGGTTTTCATAGCAGCATCCGCAATGGCATAGTCCTCTTTTCGGTAGCGGCGGGGATAGCCCAAATAAGGAAATCTGCCATGGAGAACCAGACGCTCCACCGTAATATCCGGAACCTGGCGGCTTTGGGCAAGGTATGCCACCCTCTGAGCTAGCTGTCGCTGTGGCAGCGTCAGGATATTCTCGCCATCCAGTACCACTTGCCCGCTGTCTGCTGGGATGATTCCGCACAGGGCTTTCAACAGTGTGGATTTTCCGCAGCCATTAGGGCCAAGGATCACGGTTACTTTTTCGGATGGGATCCGAAAATCTACATGTTCCAACACATGTTTGTCCAAATAACCGGCACTTAAGCTTTTCACTTCAAGCATGAGCGTGCCCTCCTTTGCGTTTCAGCAGCATCATTAGGAACATGGGGCCACCGATAACAGACATCAAAATACCCACAGGCAGTTCATAAGGTGCAAACACCACGCGGGAGACCGTATCACACAATGTCACAAATCCCGCGCCACCCAAGGCGCACACAGGAAGTAAATATTGGCTGTCGCTGCCGGTCAGCTTGCGCATCGCATGGGGCACAATCAGGCCAACGAAGCCCAGCAGTCCCGCAAAACTCACCGCCGCTCCCGCCAGCAGTGCCGCCAGCACCAAAAATACGGTGCGCATTCGCTTCACCGGCAGGCCCAGGCTTTTTGCTGTGTCCTCTCCCAGTGCAAGAACATCCAGTTCATTGTGCATAAGCAGCAAGGCAGTCATTGCAGCAAGAATCAGTACCCCTGCCGGCAGAAGACGGGTATGGGAGACGGATGCAAAGCCGCCTGCCCGAAAATCCACACTCATCATGGCAACCTCTGGAATCAAGGTGGTCACTGCTTCGGAAAGGGCGTTTAAGATCGCATTGACCGCAACGCCTGCCAAAATCACAGTCGTACGGGAAGCACCTGTCTTTTGCCCTACATAAACAACCAGAAGCATGGCACCCATGGCACCTGCAAAAGCCGCACCGGCAATGGCCCAGCCGGATAACGCACCCAGAGCGCAGCAAACCGTTACCGCCAAGCCTGCGCCTGCGTTGACACCGATAATACTGGGAGAAGCCAACCGGTTATGCAGCACAATCTGGATCACCGCACCGGACACCGCAAGAGCCGCGCCGGACAGCAGGCAGGCAGCCGTTCTGGGCAGGCGGGAATACCAGAAGATAAATCCGGCAGTTCCCTGGGGACCGGCAAGCAGTGCGCTGTACAGTTGGTTCAAGGTCAGTTTCACGGAGCCAAGGCAAATACTCAGCAGCGCTGCAGCCACGCAAAGCAGCAGTGCTCCCCCAATGACGGTTTTCTTACTTTTCATTGCTTAAAATCGCCTCTAATCTTTCGTAGGCTTCTCCCCAACGGTGGTTGGGTTTTAAATTATACAGGTTTTTTTCCATGATGTAGACCCTGCCGCCCTTCACCGCTGACAGCTGGCTCCACAGAGGATTGCTTTCCAGCTCCAGAGCAATTTTCTCCATCATGCCGTCAGTATCGTCTCCCCGCTGAACAATGAAAATATAGTCAGGATCTGCTGTCAGGATATATTCCAGACTCAGATTTTCCAGCAGGGATTTCTCAGAATCCGCAATATTGACACAACCCAGAGATGCCAGCATCTCGCCCAGCACATTATTTTTACTGTTCTTGGCGCTGATATTGGAAGCAGATGCCACCATGCACAGAACCGTAGGCGCTTCCTCTTCCGACAAGCGCCGACGGCTTTGCGCCAAAACAGCCTCGATCTGCTTTTGTACGGTCAGACCGTTGACCTCATACAAATCCTTTCTTCCGGTGATATCGGTACATATCTTCAGCAGCCGCAGATAGTCATCAAAATCGCCCACATCAAAATAGGCAACTGGAATCTTTGTGGCTTCCAAGGTTTCCTTCCATTCCACATTCTGTCGGGTATTCGTACTGGCTAAAATAAAGTCCGGCTCAGCGGACAGCAGAAGTTCCATGCTCAAAGATTTGGTGTTGCCCAGATTGACTGTATCTGCAGGCAATTCCAGCTGCAGATCATCCCAGGCATCGTCTGCGGTGGCGATCACCTCACCACCGGCCAGCTGCCAAATCTGCGCAAAGCTACCCAACAGCGCTGCTACACGCTGAGGATTATCCACGGTGATCTGTCTTCCAAGATCATCGGTAAAGGTCACGCCTCCGGCTTCTGCCGTTCCGGATGCGCCACAACCGGTCAGCAAAAACAGGCTCATCAACAGTGCTATCATTCGTTTCATATATAAACCTCACGGCGAACATTCAAGTTAATAGTAATTTATCATGACACAGACGAAAAAAGAAAGGACCACTGCGGCAAAAAGGCATAATTTCCCCTCAGGCAATGGCTCCTGAGGGGAAACTTTCAAAGCCCTTTCACCGTCTTACGCGGTCCGGCAGTTTCCAATCAGGGGGATGATTGGTTTCCTATGAAATTAGCAGGTGGCGCCGCCCTTAACGGTCTTGCTCAGGATGGCTTCCTTATCGATGGTACCGGTGGTCAGCTTCTCGTTGACATAGTCGAAGCCCAGACGGTTGACGGTATCGGCAAAGCGCTCGCCGGAGATACCCTCGTCACGGAACAGCAGAATTGCCTTTTCGACAACATCCATAACTTCTTCTTCACTGGTGAAAATCTTGGTCAGAGGCTGGCCATGGGCAACCTTCTTGCCCCAGCGGCCGCCAATATAGACCTTAAAGCCGTACTGATATTCCTCAAATGCACCGAAGGGGCACTTGCCGGCACAACGGCCGCAGTTGTTACATGCATTGGGATCGATGCTGATCTTGCCGTCAACGACCTGAGCGATCTTGATGGGGCAGGACTCCACTACCTGGCACTTCTTACAGCCACGGCACTTGGTGTAGTCGACCATGGGAACTCTCTGGCCGATGATACCCAGGTCGTTCAGGCTGGGCTTAGCGCAGTTATTGGGACAACCGCCGACGCAGATCTTGAACTTGTGAGGCAGGGTGACACCGTGGTAGCCGATGTAGAACTTCTCGTGGATCTTTTCGGACAGACCGTAGGTATCGGCCAAGCCGTACTGGCAGGTGGTACCCTTACAGGAGACAACAGGACGAACCAGA
>JAZSER010000095.1:0-22486 GCA_045531815.1 Faecousia sp.
ACACACCTCCTTGGCTCACAGAACGACATGGCTTCATCCGACTTACGACCTCAGCGGGAGTCTTGATACGGTTCCAGCTCAGCTCAGAAACATGAACCATGCCGTCAACACCGCCGATGTCCACAAATGCACCGTAAGAAGTCAGGGACTTAACAGTACCGTGGTACTTTGCACCGACCTCGATCTCGTTCCAGATCTTCTCCTGTGCAGCCTTGCGGGCCTCGGAGGTAACAGCGCGGATGGAGCCAATCACACGGCGGCGGGCGCGATTGACCTCAGTGACCTTCAGCTGGACAGTCTTGCCCACCAGGGAAGCCATATCGCCGCCCTTGGCAATGCCGGACTGAGAAGCGGGGATAAACACACGGATGCCCTTGATGCTGGCAACCAGGCCGCCCTTATTCTCTTCGGTGATAACGCCTTCCACGGTAGCCTTCTCTTCGCACCAGGTAGCCATCTCATCCCAAACCTTGATGCCGTCCAGCTTCTTCTTGGGCAGCTGGCAGGTACCTTCCTGGTCGTTGACGCGGACAACGAACACTTCGATCTCGTCGCCGACCTTGAGGATATCCTCAGGCTTGACGGAAGGATCGTTGCTGACTTCGTCATAGGGAATGTAGCCGGCATGCTTGGTACCCAAGTCGATCTGGACTTCGGTAGTACCGATGCCGGTAACAATACCGGTAACCTTATCTCCTGTATTTAAAGTCTTGATGGACTGCTCCAGAAGTGCCTCAAAGCTTTCCTCCTGTACAGCCTCAACATTAGTAATTTCGCTCATAGTCTTGTTGACCTCCTTTATAATCCACGCAGGTGTCGATGCACCGGCAGTGATTCCAACATCACTTGCACCGCGAAAGAAATCCGGATCCAGTTCGGACGCATTGTCCACCAGAACGACCCGTTCACAGTGCTCCCGACAAATCATCGCAAGGCGGCCCGTGTTGGAACTGTGGGTGTCTCCTACAACGACCATGGCCTGACAAATCGTACTCAATTTTGCCGCTTCGCTTTGTCGGGATTCAGTAGCTTTACATATTGTATCAAAAATTTTCAAGTTAGTAAACTGTTTTTTTGCAAAATTTGTGCACGAATTCCACAAAGATTCCGTGGACGTGGTTTGGCAAACCATACAAATTGGCAAATCCTCCCTGTTTTCCAGGGTTTTCGCCCAGTTTTCCAGCTCCTGCAGGTTTTCAAACACCTGACAATTTTCACACCAGCCGGCAATCCCTTCCACCTCCGGATGGGTGCGGGTGCCGATGATCACAGGAAGTCTCCCCTGCGCCTCCTCCCGGCTGACAATGTCATGAATGCGCTTAACAAAGGGGCAGGTGGCATCCACGATCTGCACCCCCCGGTCCTCCAGCTGCCGGTAGACCTGCCTGGTCACACCGTGGGAGCGGATCACCACGGTATCTCCGGGGGCAGCCTCCTGGGGCGTTTCAATGACACGGACCCCCATGTCTTCAAAATGCTGCACCGCATGGCGGTTGTGGATAATAGGACCTAAGGTCACCACCCGGCTTCCCTCACGGGCTGCCGCCTCCACCAGTTCCACCGCCCGGTTGACACCAAAGCAGAAGCCTGCACTTTTGGCAACAGTTACGCTCATAACGGTATCTTCTCCCCAATGATCTTCTTCATGGCATCCAGCACACCAGCAATGTCCAGCTGGGAGGTATCCAGCAGGATGGCATCCCGGGCCTGCTTCAAGGGCGCGATGGGACGGGTGGAATCCTGATGGTCTCTGAGCTGGATCTCCTTCAGCGTCTTTTCAAAGTCCACCTTTTCTCCCTTGGCTGCCAGCTCATCGGTGCGCCGTCTTGCCCGGACCTCAGCGGAAGCGGTCAGAAAGATCTTTACCGTTGCTTTGGGCAGGACCACTGTGCCGATGTCCCGGCCATCCATGATCACATTGTGCTTTTTCGCGACATCCCGCTGCATATCCAGAAGGACATCCCGTACCACCTTATGGGCAGAGACCAGGGAGGCTTTTTGGGAGATGTCCGGTGTGCGGATATCCTCCGTCACATCCATGCCGTTCATGATCATGTGCTGTTTGCCGCTTTCATCGTACTCAATGGAGACGGTCAGCTCGTCGATGTACCGCTGGACTCCGTCCACATCCTTGGGGCTTACTCCCCACAGGTCCAAAAAATATGCCACAGTGCGGTAGATCGCACCGGTGTCCACATAGTGATAGCCCAGCTCCTTGGCCAGTGCCTTGGCGATGGTGCTTTTGCCTGCCCCTGCAGGTCCGTCAATGGCGATAGAATAGGTCTTAGCCATAATTGATCCCTCTTTACATTCTAGTTTTGCTGCCGCAGCTTGGCAAGCACTGCAGCCTCTTTTGCGGTCACTTCCTCCGGTGTCAGGCCCAAACGCTCTGCCACCTGCTCCGGCTTCATGGGCAGACCGCCCTCCAGACCGTAGCGCAGCTTCAGAAGCTGCGCATCCTGCTCCGATACACCGGATAAAAGCTGCTCGATACGCTGACGCATCTGAAAATACGCAGTATCCTCCACAGCCTGGTCCTCCTCCTGGGGAAGCTGCTCCGGCTCGGGCATCTTGGCATGCTGCAGAATTCTTGCGCTCTCCAGCATCTGGCTGACAGCCGCCGTCTCCTGTACCGACATATGCAAAGCCTCTGCCAGCTCCTCCACCGTGGGGTTGCGGCCCAGATCAGCCAAAAGCTTTTCATCCACGCTCCGGTAATCCTCCAGGGCCCGGCGCAGCTTTTGCCCCACACCGTTTTCCCGTGCCTGGAGCATCACCGCACTGGCCAGATAATGGGTGACCCACCAATTGCAGTGGGCAAAGAAGTCCCCTTCTGTATAGTTTTGGATGCTCTGCCACAAGCCAAGGCTTGCCTCCTGGATCAGATCCGCCAGCAGGACACCCTTTCCCACATATTCCTTTGCGCGCTCTACCACAGTGCCCAGCATAGCATTGAGCAGATTCTCCACCACGCTGCGGTCTCCCCCGGCAAGGCGCATTGCCAGCACATTGGGGTCTGCCGCCACAGGGGTCGCGGCAATTTCCTCAAGATAGAGGCGCAGCGGGTCATTCTCCTCCAGGCCCTGGGGGATCTGCCCCTGGCGTACCAGGCGCTCCTCCTGTGCCAGGCGCTGTCCGCCGCTGCCCACATACTGCACCGGATCCAATCCCTGCAGGTCCAGGCTGATCTTTCTGTCTGCCAGCAGCTGCACAGCATCCTCCACCCGGTCGTCATGCTCCCCTTCCAAAAGCGTCAGCAATTCCGCCGCGCTGAAGGAGCCACCCTCCGGTGTATTTTGCAAAGCCTGTTCCCAGGCACTTTCTTCCAATATTACATCCAACTGCATCATTTCAGATATTCCTCCAATCCCTGTCCGGCACACAGCTTCTGCAGCTTGTCCATGGCCTGCTGGGTGATCTGCCGGGCCCGCTCCTTGGAAACTCCCAGCTCCCGGGCGATCTTCTCATATGTATGGCAGATGCCGTCTTCCATACCAAAGCGCAGGCGCAGTGTCCGCTGCTGCCTCTGGGGCAGCATAGCCAGCAGCCTTGTGATCTGCTCCTTCATCTCCCCCCGGACCAGGGCTTCATAAGGTTGCGGTGCTTGCAGATCCTCCAAAAGGAGCTGCAGTGCATCCTCCCCGCTCTGCCCCATGGGGGTATCCAGGGAACACACCTGTGGGTACATTTCCAGCAGCGACCGGACCTTTTCACAGGAAAAGCCGGTTTGCAGGGCCAGCTCCCGGATCTCCGGCTCTTTTCCTGTCTGCTGACGAAGATGTCCCCGGACTGCCTGAAGCTTGCGCATTTTCTCCATGGTATGCATCGGCACACGGATCACACCGGCTTGATTCAGGATATACCGATCAATGCCCTGATGGATCCATTTTGCAGCGTAGGTAGAAAACCGGCAATCCTTGGTGTGATCAAATTTCCGGGCTGCCGCGATCAGCGCGATACTGCCCTCCTGGATCAGATCCAAAAGCGGCACGCCTCTTCCTGCATACTCCCGGGCAATGGCCACCACCAGCCGCAGGTTGGAGTTGACCATCGTGCGGATCGCCTCCGCCTCACCGGCTGCGCAGGCCTTGGCAAGGTCCTGCTCCTGCTGGGCAGAAAGCAAGGGATAGCGCCGGATCTGCTGCACATACTCACTGACATCGTCCTCATGCAGAGGATGTGTCAGCTTCCTTTCTTCCAAAGATGTCATTACATCGTTCCTTTTCTTTCCTTCAGTTGATTGCGGAAGGCCATCAGATCGTCATCACTGGAAATGGACTTTTTCCGTGCCAGACCCAGCACTGTTGCAACGCAATCTTTGAAGGCTGCTTCATTGACAGTGCCCATTTGACGCTGCAAAATCCCCGCCAAATGGGACATTTCCTCCTCTGTCAGTTCCTCCAAAGCCCCAAGGCTGACCTCCAGGGCCTGATCGTGCCGCGTCTTCAGCTGCGCAAACACGCGCCCCAGCAGCGGCACGGAGAAATTCTCTTCCGTCAAAGCACCGCACTGGTCCAGCAGCGCAGGCTCCCGGAGGATCTGGGCGATGATCCCCTCCTCCGCCACCGCGGATTTTACATTGTCATAGCGAAGCTTTCCGGACTTGGGCTGAGCTGCCCTTGCCGGTGCAAGATCGATCTTTTCCTGCTTCTTCCGCTCTCTTGCGGCACGGCGCTTGTAGGCCTTGCCGATCTCCATCTGAATTGCCTCAAAGCTGATCTTTCCAGCCTCAGCGACCCGGTGACCGTAGATCTCCCGCTGGACAGCGCTGGGCAGTGTGCAAATAAGCTCTGCCGCCTCCTGAATAAAGGAGACCCGCTGTTCATCGATGCCCAGATCGTATTTTCTGCGGATCGCGTTGAGCTGGTACTCCACCCGGTTGGCAGAGTCTTCCACCAGCATTCTGAATTTATCCGCACCGAACTTGTGGAGAAACTCGTCCGGGTCTTTGGCGTCCTTCACCTGCAGGACCTTTACCCGGATCCCCGCCTTTTCCAGCATGGGGATGGCCCGCTGGGCAGCCCGCTGACCTGCTTCGTCTGCATCGTAGGTCAGCACCACCTCCTCTGTGTAGCGGCTCAAAAGCGTTACCTGGTCTTCTGTCAGACTTGTACCCAGGGAGGCCACCGCATTGTCAAAGCCAAACTGGTGCAGTGTGACCACATCTACATTGCCCTCCACCAGGATCATATAGCTTTCCTTGGTCTTCTTGGCAAAGTTCATGCCGAAGAGATTCTTGCGTTTATTGAAGATCAAGGTCTCATTGGAATTTAAGTATTTCGGTGTTCCGTTATCCAGCACACGGCCGCCAAAGCCGATGACATTGCCCCGGACATCGATGATGGGGAACATCAGCCGGTTACGGAAGCGGTCGTAGATCCTCCCGTTTTTCTCACCAACCAGATCCGCATCCTTCAGCTCCTGGTCGGTATAGCCCTTCCTGCGCATGGCATCCACCAGGGCACTCCAGGAATCCGGTGCAAAGCCGATCCCAAACCGGGTGACGATGGACTTGCTCAGCCCACGCTTTTGGATATAGGCCAGGCAATCGCTGCCCCCGGGCAGATACAGCTGCTCGTTGAAGAAGCGGCCCGCCTCCTTCATCAGCGCCCAAAGACGCTCCTGCTTACGGTAGCGGCTTTGATACTGCTCGTCCTCCGGGACCTCCATGCCCGCCCGCTTCGCCAGGGCGCGCACCGCATCCGGGTAGCTCAGGCCTTCGATTTCCATCATGAAGTTCACTGCACCGCCGCCCTTATGACAGCCGAAGCAGTAATAGATCCCTTTGTCGGGCGCCACCGAAAAGGAGGCTGTTTTCTCTCCGTGGAACGGACAAAGTCCAAACATATTGCCTCCGGAACGCTTTAAGCTCACATACTGTCCCACCACATCCTCAATGGGATTCCGGGCCAGCAATTCATCAATAAATGAAGGGGGAAATGCCATTTTGTCCGCCTCCTCTCGTTTTCTTTAGTGTATCGTTCCTTTTGTCCTTTATTTCGGACCTTATCCCCGGACATGCCAGCCATCGGGGATGAAGAGCTCGGTGTATTTGTCCACCGCGTATTTATCCGTCATCCCGGCAATGTAGTCACAGACGGTCCGCTCCATTCCGTCAAAGCTCATTTGCGGATGGAAGTCAGCCGGCAGCTTGTCCGGGTTTGTGTAGTAGTATTCATATAGCCGCTGCAGCATATCCTGGGCCTTGCTCTCCTGTCCTTTGGCTATGGGATTGCGGTAGACCTTTTCAAACATAAAGCTGCGAAGCTCCCGCAGCGCCCCGTCCACCGGGTCGGACAGCAGGATCTTTCCTGCCTCCCGGGAGGTGCGGATCATGTCCAGCACCAGGGTGTCGATGCGGTGGCTGTGGTCCTCACCCAGCACCCGGGTGATGGATACAGGAATGTCGCTGGGATGCAGGATCCCGGCACGGATGGCATCGTCGATATCGTGATTGACATAGGCGATCTGATCCGACCGGCGAACGATTTGCCCCTCCAGGGTCTGCGGTACTGTTTCCCCTGTATGTCCCAGGATGCCCATCCGGACCTCATAGCACAGGTTCAGACCCTTGCCGTCATTCTCCAGCACATCCACCACCCGCAGGCTCTGCTCATTATGGCGGAAGGGCTTGCCGATGCAGGCAGAAAGTGCCCCCTCGCCGGCATGACCGAAGGGTGTATGTCCCAGGTCGTGACCCATGGCAATGGCCTCTGTCAGATCCTCATTCAGACGCAATGCCCGGGTAATGGTCCGGGCGATCCGGGTCACCTCCAGGGTGTGGGTCATCCGGGTGCGGTAGTGGTCGCCCTCCGGCTGCAGAAATACCTGGGTCTTATGCATCAGGCGGCGGAAGGATTTACAGTGGACGATCCGGTCTGTATCCCGCTGAAAATTGGTTCGCACATCCTCCTCGTCCGGCTCTGACGGGCAGGGACGGCCCTTGGTTTGTGCGGAAAACGCTGCAGAAGGATCCAGCCGCTTCATTTCTTCCTGTTCCAAAAGCTCACGCAATATCATCCGGTGGCCTCCTTATTGCCGGTTACCGGGAAGGCCCGGTACTCCTGGCCGATCTCCATGGCCTCCACGGTTCCGGCTGTCATGTCCGTCAGCTTGTCCAAAAAGGCCTGGGTCTGCTCCCGGGCTACCAGGATCTCCAGTTCTACCTCCGCACCAAACTGGGTATCCCGGATGATGCCACCAAAGGCTTCGGTCTCCAGCTTGACACGCTCATAGAAATTGTATGGACAAGGAATGTACAGGACGCTCCAGATCCGCTTGATGGATTTGCCTGCCGCATCCACAGCCAGCTTCGCGCCCTTGGTGTAGGCACGGACCAGGCCGCCTGCGCCCAAAAGAATGCCACCGAAATAGCGGGTCACCACGCACACCACGTTGTTCAGCTGTTCCCGCTGCAGCACCTGCATCATAGGGTTGCCGGCCGTGCCGCCGGGCTCACCGTCATCGGAAAAACGCATAGGTCCGTCCTTGATCACATAAGCCCAACAATTGTGGGAGGCATCATAATTCTGCTTTTTCATCTCCTGGATGCGGTCCAGCGCCTCCTGCTCTGTTTCCACACACCAGATCCGTCCGATAAACCGGGATTTTTTCTCCACGAATTCATCCTCACCGTAGCCGGACGGAACCAAATATTCCTCCAAAGGTCAGCACTCCTTTGTGATATATTCCTTTAATTTGCCATAGAGAATGGGGTCCAGGATCACATCTGCCACGATCCCCTCTGCCGTGTAGTCGACGCTGAGAACCTGGGCGCTGCTGTGCAGGGTATCCACCATGCCGCCCATGGCATAGGGCAGCGTTAAAACCACATGATGGCGGCTGTGTCCCAGGGCAGCTTCAATGGCCTTCAGCAGGCGGTCCATTCCCTCACCGGTGCGGGCAGAGATCTTCACCACATCCTCCCCGATGGGGATGTCCGTGGGACTTACCAGGTCTGCCTTGTTGTAGCAGCGCAGGACCCGGGTGCCCGGCTTTGCCAGCTTGTCGATGAGGCCGTCCACCACCCGGATATGCTCCTGGCGGTCCGGGTCTGCAGCGTCGATCACATGCAGCAAAAGATCCGCGTACTCCAGCTCCTCCAGGGTTGCCCGGAAGGCATCCACCAAATGGTGGGGCAGCTTGGCAATGAATCCCACCGTATCCGACAGTATCACATCCAGATTATCCGAGACCCGCAGCTGCCGGGATGTGGTATCCAAAGTATCAAACAAACGGTTATTGGCAGGGATGCCGGCATCCGTCAGCTGATTCAGCAGGGTGGATTTTCCCGCGTTGGTATAGCCCACGATGGCCACCACAGGCACGGAGTTTTTCATCCTGCGCTCCCGCTGCACACCCCGAACATGGCGCACCTGCTCCAGCTCGGATTGCAGCCGGGCGATCCGCTCCCGGATATGCCGGCGGTCTGATTCCAGCTTGGTCTCACCGGGACCACGGGTACCGATACCGCCGCCCTGTCTGGAAAGGCTCTTGCCCATACCGGACAGCCGGGGCAGCAAATACTTATACTGGGCAAGCTCCACCTGGAGTCTGCCCTCTTTTGTCTTGGCGCGCTGGGCAAAAATGTCCAAAATCAGCGCACTGCGGTCCAGGACCGTGACTCCCAGGATCTCCTCCAGCGCCCGGATATGACCGGGAGACAGCTCATTATCAAAGATCACCATGGTGGATTCCGTAGCCTCCACCAGCATTTTCACTTCCAGCGCCTTGCCCTCACCGATGAAGCTGTGGGCATCCGGTGTGTGGCGGTTCTGCAGGACCTTGCCGGTGCAAAAGCCGCCGGCTGTCTCCAAAAGTGCGTCCAGCTCCTCCAGGGTCTGGTCAGTGGCTGTTTGTGCCTGGGTGAAGCAATCGGCATTCAGACCCACAAGGACCGCCCGCTCCTGCTGTTTTTCAAAATTCGATTCCATTGGTTTCCTCCGGAGGAAGTGATAGTTCCCCTAATTTTACTTTACAGTTTATTATATCACATAAAATCAAGTCTGCACAGTATTTTTTGCAAGAAAGTACAGGAAATTTCCCATATGCAACTGTATGGGCATCTCCTACAGCGGACCTCTTCGGCAGAGGCACTCCCCTGCATAGGGTTTAAAAAATCTGCTGCAGGAATCCTGCAGCAGATTTTTGGATCATTGGAATTCCGCCACCGCTTTGTGGGCAGCATTTTGCAGCAGCTGGCGCTTTTGCTCCGACAGGCTGCAATCGATCCCCTTCAAAGTGTATTGGGGATCATAGGTATTGCCAATGCAGCTTTTTCCGGTGAGCACCTCAAAGGCAACACAGGCATTGAGGTACTGACCGCCACCGATGTCACCATCGTGGCCCAGATCGTCCTTGAACGCTCCGGCAGCTGTGACCCGGGAGCAAAGGGTGAATTTCTCCACACCGGTACCCGGAATGGGGGTGGCGAACAGTTCAAGATCCCGGACCGGTGTCCATGCATCCCCGTTGGGGATCACCGTCAGGCCGTGCTTCTTACTGACCTCCCGCGCCACATACTGCATCGTTCCCAGCATGTAGACCTGCTGCTCCTTACTGTCCATGGAATAGTTGGAGTTGGAATAGCCGATCTCCACCACCCAGTTTTCGTCCCAATAGTAGCTTGCATCGGGATGGATTCCCTTGGTGTATGCCAGTAGGTTGGTCAGATACGGCTCGGTGTTTGCCAGGGCAACGGACCGATCTTCCATGTACATGCCGCTTTTGGTCTGATGGAAGCTGATACAATCCCACTTTTGAGAGCCAATGACATATTTCAGTGTCACTTTCTCCTGGGCGGTTCTGCCATTTGCGTCCACAGTATAAAGGGTAAAGTTCGGTGTGTCATTATCCAGCCAGGTCCAGATATTCTTGAGGCTGGTGGAGTAGTAGGCATTGCACACCCGTACATTCTTGTAGCCGGCATCTGCCAGCAGGCCGTAAAGCTCGTCTGTCCAGTAGAAGCTGGCACTGTCACCGATGAAGAGGATGTCCAACTTCTCCTCCTTCACCTCATAGCCCCAGCCCTTCACCGCATCGTGGGCCGCGTTTTTCAGAACATTGATCTTCTCCTCTGTCAGACTGCAATCGATGCCCTTCAGAGTATATTCCGGCCGGTAGGCATTGGGCAGGCAGCTTGTGCCGGTGAGCACCTCAAACCAAACGCAGGCATTGAGATACTGACCGCCGCCGATGTCACCGTCATGGGAGAAGTCATCCTTGAAATTTCCGTAGGAATTCCGGGAGCAGAGGGTGAACTTCTCAACATCAAGTCCCTCTACAGGTGTGGTGAACAAGGGCAGGTCTCTGACAGGCTCCCAGGCATCCCCGGTGGGAACAACATCCACACCGTAGGTCTTTTCCATATGCTGTGCAACGCCCTTTTTCGCCTGCCAAACAGCTGTGCGCTGCTCCACAGTTTCCATATTGAAGGCCAGGGAATAGCCGATCTCATTGGCCCACACCTCATGCCACAAATACCGGGCATCCGGGAGCCGCTCCCGGATGTACGCCAGCAGCTCACCGAAATAGGGCTCTGCATTGGCAAGGGATGTCTGCACATCTCCGGAGGCGAAGGATCTGGCGTTGTTGTCAAAGCTGATCACATCCCAATCATAGGCCTTCAGCGCATCGTCCAGGCTGTAGTTCTCAAAAATGTGCAGCCCTTCCGCATCCAGCACCCGGAACTGATAGCGCGCCTCACCGGATTGCAGCCATGTATAATGCTGCTTGATGGAGCAGCCGGAGGAGTACACAAGGCCCAGATTCACATTTTCATAACCGGCTGCCTTCAGCAAGCCGAAAAGCTCATCGGTAAAATAGTAGCAAGTGGAATTGCTGACAAAGAATACATTCAAGGAATCTTCCTCCTGTGCATAGGCTTTGATTTGGGGAAGCGTCCAGCTGTCCAGGGTCTTGGCGAAGCGCTTTGCAAGGCTCGAAAGGCCGTTTTTCTGCACTGCGCTTAGCCCATCGAAGGTCTCATCGGCCATGGAAAGCTGCTCTTTCAGGCTTCGCTGGCGTGTAATACCGAAGACATAGCTGCCGTCGGCAAGCTTTACATAGGCCCTGGCATAGACCGGAAGTTCTCCATTGCGAAGATTTGTCCTGGGGGTGTTTTCTTCCTTCATAATGCCTGTAAGCAGGGTGCCGGCAGCCTCTGCACCGAACTGGGTCTTATCCTGGCTGGTATAGTGCTTTTCGTTTGCCATGGTGGTCTCATCGGGCGCACCGGAAATGCTCATGGCGATGCCGAAGGATGCCAGCTGCGCCTGCACCATGCTGTCCGCCTGGAAGCGATTGTTGAAATACACAGCAGCATCCCCGGGCTTCAGCGCCATGCTGTGGATATTCAGCCCCACGGCATGGTAGGAGATCCCCTTTTCTTCCGTCAGTGCCACATGGACATCGTTTTCTTCCGTGGCCTGGGCAGGCAGCACATTTCCGGAAACAGCCGCAACCGTTCCGTATACACCGTCGGAAATATCATAATCTGCCGTGCTGCTGTCCATCACGGATACCGTAACACCGTCAGCGGCAGTCAGCGTGTTTTGAATGCTGCAGCCATTGAGATCCAGCAGGATGCTCTTCTGCACCGTCACAGCCTCTTCGGTACTGCGTCCCAGGCGCACCGTTTGTCCCATCTGGGCTGCCTCCACCGCCTGGGCCAGGGTCTCCCATGCAGAGATCTCCTCCCCATTTTCCAGAACCGTTGCCGCAGCCGGCAGACCGGTGACCAGATCCGTACCGGACACCTTCAGCAAAAGCTCGCTGCCGATCAATGTGATCTGCGCTCCGGAAAGCTCCGCTCCATCACTTTCTCCCACATCCGTACCCGGCTGTGTAACGCCGGCAAAGCTTACATTCACAGTTCCGGTATAAGCGCCGCGGACGGTCAGCTGATCCTTAGTCAGCACCGCAGCGTCAGCCTTGGGGGCAAGCTGCAGCTCCTCCACGGAGGCATTGCCTGCAAGAAGCGTTTTTCCCTGGGAATAGACGCAAGGGGCGCTGGCTGCTGTGCCGCCGGTGATGCTGCCGCCGTACATATTCAATACGCCGGCGGCATCTACAAAGACGTTGCCCCCCAGCTCATTGGCGATACCGTCCTTCACAACGCCACCGTACATATTGAATGTACCGTAGACCGCCACGACACCGCCCAGATTCGTACCCCGGACGGTACTGGTATAGCCTGCCAGCGTTCCGCTGTAAAGGTTCAGCTCCGCCCCGGCTTTGACCCAGACAGCGCGACCGGGATCGTAGGCATCGCTGCCTCTGCCCCGGAGCACACCGCTGTCACCCTGGATGTTCAGCACTGCACCGCTTTCCAGAATGATATGCCGGTTGCCATTGTAGGTCTTACCGTTCAGCTCCAGACACACCATGTTGCCGGCAGCAATGGTTTTCTTACCTGCGGTGACATTTTCCGCCATATAGTAGTGGCCGGAAGTAAATTTGGCAGCAGTTGCCTGCGCACCAGTAAACGGCTGCCAGGTCTCCTCTCTGCCGCAATGCTGGCAGTAGCGGACAAAGCCCGCCTCCTGCGCCCCGGCGCAAACACTTGTCAAGCCCACCAGCAAAGCTGCGAGCATACCCAGAATCAGGATTCCGATCCCATATTTTTTCACGGTTTCTCCCTCCAATTCTCTACCGCCCATGGGCAGTATATATATAAATTATCGCACGGATGCAATTTTTTGTCAACGGATCACCGGCAGATCCGCTGCAAAACCTCAAAAAAAGAAACAAGCCTGCACCTTTCGGTGCAGGCTTTGCATCTTACTTCAGACCAAATCTCTTGTTGAAACGGTCAACACGTCCACCGGTGTCAACCAGCTTCTGCTTGCCGGTATAGAAAGGGTGGCACTTGGAGCAGATTTCAACTCTGATGTCCTTCTTGGTGGAACCGGTGGTAAAGGTATTACCGCAGGCGCAGCGAATCGTAGTCTGTTCGTAGTTAGGATGGATGCCTTCTCTCATGTTGTTCACCTCTTTCTTCTAGTGTAAAAGGGCGCAGTTGCCCCAGCAATTCTTTAATCGCCCGCATATCATAACACATTCAATTATCAAATGCAAGTGTTTTTTCTGTTTTTCCGAAAAAAACCTTAAAATGCCCAATTACCGTTCCGGAAAATAGGAACGGTCTTGCCCTCCCGGGTCACAGCATCGATGTTCATGGAGTCACAGCCGATCATGAAATCCTCATGGATCATGGAGTCATTGATGCCCAGAGCACGGCACTGCTCCAGGGTTTTCTCATGGTGGTCGGCAATGGTATCCGCGTAGCCCATGCCCATGGCCAGGTGGCAGGATGCATTTTCATCAAACAGGGTGTTATAGAACAGAATGCCGCTTTGGGCAATGGGGCTTTGCTGGGGAACCAGGGCGCATTCGCCCAGGTAAGATGCGCCCTCGTCCATGGACAGCATCGTTTTCAGCAACGCCTCACCCTGCCGGGCACCGGAGTCTACCGCCTTGCCGTTTTCAAAGCGGATCCAGAACTCGTCGATGAGCTGTCCCTGGTAGGAAAGGGGCTTTGTGGAATACACGATTCCCTCTGCCTTGCCCCGCATAGGAGAGATAAAGCACTCCTCACTGGGGATATTGGGGTTAAAGGCGATCCCCTGCTTGCTGACCTCTCTGCCACCGCAGAATACTGCCTCCGGGATCATGCCCACGGTCAGGTCCGTACCGTTGTCAGCGGTATAGTGCAGACTTTCGATGCCCAGGCTGTTCAGGTAAGCACAGCGCTCCTTCAGATTGGCATTGTGGGTTTCCCAGGCAGCAATGGGGTCTTCCTCCACCCGGGAGGTATACAGGATCGCCTCCCACAGCTTCTGGATTGCCTGGCTCTTGGACAGACCGGGGAATACCTTCTTTGCCCAGGCTGCACCGGGAACCGCCGCGATGCACCACTGCTGCACCCCCTCCAAAGCATCCTTATAGGGCTTCAGAATGGGGAAGGAAAGCTTGCGGGCCTTGGCAACCTTTTCCATATTCATGCCCTTCAGACCGTCCGGGTCTTCAGAGATCAGATGGATCACACAGGGTACCACATCCACCATATGCTGCCGGCGGGCGATCTCCCACTGAGGCACTTCGCCCAGCACCTTCACGCTCTTATGGCGCACATGCACCTTGGCAAGAGGCTGATAGCTCCACTCCACGATGACCTTCCGGGCCTTGGCCTTGTAGGCCTCCTCCACCACCAGCTGCACAAATTCCGGCTGATCCAGGTCTGCATGGATGATCACTTCCTGGCCCTTCTGCACATTGACACCGCAGCGAACGATGAGCTTTGCATACTCTTTTAAAACGGATTTTTTCATTTTGTTCCGCTCCTTTTCTTATTTTTTCATATTTTAGCAAAGAAAACCCAGCGCGTCAATTGCAAAGCGTCGGGTTTTGCCGTATAATACTGCTACGAGGTGATCCCAATGCTGACAAAAGAACAGTTTCACGAAAAGCTGAACCAGGGCATCCGATTATTGGACGGTGCCACCGGTTCAAATTTAATGAAGGCCGGTATGCCCCGGGGCGGCTGTACGGAAAAATGGGTGCTGGAGCACCCGGAGGCGCTGCAGCAGCTGCAGCGGGACTACACTGCGGCAGGCAGCCAGATCCTGTACGCCCCCACCTTCCAGGCCCAGCCCATTGCTTTGGAGAAAAACGCAGTGGATCTCCCTGCAGAAGCCGTCAATGCCAAATTGGTGGCACTGAGCCGGGAGGCTGCGCCCCACTGCCTCATTGCCGGTGACCTGACCACCCTGGCAGCCTTCACAGACAGCTGGGACCCGGCAAACTTTGACCTGTTGGTGGATAACTACCGCAGGCAGATCCGGGGACTTATGGACGGCGGTGCGGACCTGCTGGCAGCAGAGACCCTGCTCTACCCCCAGGAGGCCGAGGCCATCCTCACCGCTGCCGAGCTGGAGCAGGCCGGTGCTGTGCTGTATACCTTCACCATGCAACCGGATGGGTCTTTGTTCTCCGGTATGGACGCAGGCAGTGTTCTGAAAAATCTGGAGGAGGCCGGTGCTGCCGCAGTGGGCTTTAACTGCGTGGCAGCGGATATGATGACACCTTACCTGGTCAGCAAGCTGCGCAGAAGCGTGAAAGGTCCGCTGGTCTGCAAGCCCAATGCCGGTGTTCCCGTCATCGGTCCGGACAATCTCCCCCACTACCCCATGGCGCCCGAGGAGTTTGGGCAGATCCTGCAACAGTGTAAGGACATGGGTGCGACCCTGTTGGGCGGCTGCTGCGGCACGACACCTGCCCATATTGCCGCACTGGGATAGCCGGGCAATCAGGCAACTTTCTGACAGCAAAATGTTTTTATTCATTTTTTATTCACTTTTTATAACTTTTTCATTGTCATTCGACAAAGTATTTGCTATAATACGATTGTTATGAAAAACAGAACAAATTTCTTCGTCAGCAGCAAAAACCTGCTGACCTGGCTGATGGCACTGTGCATGGTTTGCTCGGCAGTGGCCCGCATTGTGTTCGTTGGTATGAAAGGAACCGACGAAGCACTGAACGTGTGGATCCAAATCGTTCTGCCAATCGCAGCAGCCCTGCTGTTCGCTGCCACGGTCCTTCTTGCAGGCAAGGAGCAATTCTATAAGTCCGCCATTCCCGTTTGGCTGATCTGCCTGCACTACTACTATATCTTCGCAAGCTACGACTTCGGCAAGTTTAACGTCATGATCACCGCACTGTTCGCCATTGCACTGCTGTTTATCGCTGTGATGTACACCCAGATCAGCTGCGGTAAGATCCGCCATGCATGGTTTTTGATCCCGCTGCTCATGTTCCCCCTGGCCTCCCAGCTGTATCTGCAGCGGACGGTGCTGCTGAGCAACGACTACACCGCACTGCTGCCGGATATTCTGATGATGGCCGGCTGTATCATTACCGTGTTCGCCATCCGCATCCACCCTGCCGGAGAGTACCACCCCACCTGGGGCGACCGTAACGACGGCCGGAAGATCCGCACCCTGGCACCCATGGCGCAGATCACCGCCTTCTTCCAGGTGGAGCGCAACACCTGCTCCAACCTGTTTGAAGAGTCCTTTGAGATCTCCCATATTGAGCGTTACATCCGGCAAAAGCGCAGAGAAGGTCTGACAGACTTCGGTCTGACCCATGTGCTTCTTGCCGCCTATGTCCGGGGTCTTTGCAAGTATCCCCAGCTGAACCGGTTTATCTCCGGTCAGAAGGTGTACAGCCGCGGTGAGGACATTCAGTACTGCATGGTCATCAAAAAGGAAATGACCTTCGACTCTCCGGACACCTCCATCAAGGTGCATCTGAGCCGTCGGGACACCGCAGTGGATGTATACAACAAGCTCAATGCCGCCATCGAAGAGGTCAAGCGCACCCAGGAGCTGGATTCCAACCTGGATAACCTGATCGGATATCTGAATCTGATCCCCAGCGTGGTGCTGAAATTCGTGGTGTGGCTGGTGAAGCTTTTGGATTACTTTGGTATGCTGCCCAAGTTCCTGGTGGAGCTGAGCCCCTTCCACGGAAGTCTCTTCTTCACCTCCATGGGCTCTTTGGGCATCCCTCCCATCTACCATCACCTGTATGACTTTGGCAACCTGCCTGTTTTCGGTGCATTCGGCTGCAAGCGCCGGGCGCTGGAGGTGCAGGAGGATGGCAGTATCCTGCAGAAGAAGTATTTGGATGTTAAGTTCGTTTTGGATGAGCGCATTGTGGACGGCTACTACTATGCCGCTTTCTTTAAGCACTACAGAGGCATTATGCGCCATCCGGAAATTCTGGACAATCCCCCGGAGGAATTGGTTTCCGATATTGATTGATGATGAAAAATAAATTACGCGATTTGATAGATGCAGAGTGTCCCTGGCGGGACACTCTGCATTGGTATCCCAGCACAGATTCCACCAACACCCGGGCAAAGGCCCTGGCAGCATCCGGTGCGCCCCAGGGCAGCGTTGTGCTCTCCGGCAGCCAAAGCGCCGGGCGCGGCCGTATGGGAAGAAGCTTTCACTCCCCTGCCGGTAAGGGCATCTATCTGTCTGTGCTGCTGCGCCCGGACTGTCCTGTGGAAAAGCTGATGCATCTGACCTGTGCCGTAGGTGTTGCTGTGTGCAACGCTGTGGAAGCCGTTACCGGCTTTCGCCCCGGCATCAAATGGATCAACGACCTGGTGGCCGAGGGTAAAAAGCTGGGCGGCATTTTGACAGAGCTTTCCGTAGATCCCAAGTCCGCTCAGGTGCAGTATGCCATCGTGGGCATCGGCATCAACTGCACCGGTACCTCCGGGGACTTTCCTGCAGAGCTTCACGACATTGCCATTTCCCTGGAAGCTGTCACCGGAGAGGCGGTGTGTATCCCCGCTTTGGCAGCCGCCATCATCACCGAGCTGTGGAAAACCGATGCGATCCTGCTGAAAGAACCGGAAAGGCTTCTTTCTTCCTATCGCAGAGATTGTGTGACCCTGGGAAAGCCCGTGGTGGTGCACCAGGGAACCGCCCAACGAATAGGCATTGCCGCAGACCTGGATCACCGGGGCGGTCTCATCGTGGAGCTTTCCGACGGGACCCGGGAAACCGTCACCTCGGGAGAAGTCAGTGTCCGGGGGCTTTTTGGCTATACCTGACGGAAAATTTCCTATTGCATTTTCTCCTGGATTTGGATATACTGAATACAGAAACAAAATAAATGGAGGCGTTAAGTATGAAAGTTCTGTCCACTGTTTTAAAGATCGTTGCCGCCTTGGCTGCCATTGCCGGCATTGTTTATGTCATCGCCACTTACGGTGATAAGATCGTCGCCTGGGCCAAGAAGCTGCTGGGCTGCTGCGAGTCTGTTGCCGAGTCTGAGATCGTCGAGGAAGATGTGGTCGCTGAAGAGCCTGCTGAGGAAGCTCCCGCAGAGGCAGAAGAAGTTCAGGTAAAGGACGAGGACTTTGAGGGCTGATCCTCCTTCCCCCATATAGACGCATCCCGGAATGCAATGCATTCCGGGATGTTTTTATGCAGCCGCGCCGCTTAATTTTTCCATATACTCTTCCATGCACAGGCCGGAATCGAAGATGTCCTTTGCCAGCTCCCGGCCTACATAGCGGTAATGCCATGGCTCGTAAACGATGCCGGTCACCTCGATCTTGTTGTCCGGGTAGCGACGGATAAAGCCGTATTGCCAGCAGTTTTCTTCCAGCCAGGCATAGGTGTCGGCATAGCCGCCAATGTCCACCGCCAGGCCCAGGTGATGCTCACTGGTGCCGGGGATGGCCACCTCCTGTCCGGTGATCCGCTCCGCCTCCTGGGGGTCGCCGTAGGCAGCCAGATATCTGGCATACCGGTTGTCCCAAATTGCCTGCTGATCATCGATGCTGCGGTAAGCAGAATTGATATCACAGCTGAAGCCCAGGCTGCGGCAGGCATCCATCATTTCCGCCAGCGCATCCACGCAGGAAGCATCCACCTGGTAACCCTCCAGGGTCACAAGATTCAGTTCATAATCCTCCGGGACCGGATTCCAGCGGTTTACCAGGATAACATACTCTCCGGTGGGGGTAAAGTAGCGGGTGATGCCGTCCACCTGGACAAAGCCAGCCGCAAAGGTCCCATCCTCATACAGGTAGAATCTGCCTTCCGTGGTGGTGACCCAGCCGGTCTGCATCACTCCGTCTTCCCGGAAGTAATACCTGCCTTCGTCGGTCTCCAACCAGCCGATATGGGGCGCATCGTCATACACATAGAACCGGCCCTTTTCCGTTTCCAGCCAGTTGGGATGCAGCAGGCCCTGGTCGGTGAGAAAGCGTTTTCCTTCCTCTGTCTCCACCCAGCCGGTTTGCATTATGCCGGTATCATCAAAGAAGTATGTACCCTCCTCCAGGGTCTGCCAGCCGGTATGCGCCGCACCGTCAGCACCCAGGAAGTATCTTCCCGTTTCCGTTTCCAGCCAGCCGGTTTGGACAATGCCGTCCTCCCCCAGGTAGTAGTGCTGCTGTGCAACGGTCTGCCAGCCGGTTTGCACCGCGCCGGTTTCGTCTGCGTAATACCGCCCTTGCTGGGTCTCCAGCCAGCCGGTGCGCAGCTTTCCGTCCTCACCTAAGTAGTAACGGGTGCCCTCCAGCGTCTGCCACTGGGTCGCCATGGCGCCTGTATCCGGGGCAAAATAGTATTGCGCCCCTTCCAAGGTCTGCCAACCGGTGAGGGGCTTTCTGTAATAGTCCAGGTAACGGGTCGTCCCCTCCCGGGAAACATCCCAGCCGCTGCCGTCAAAGAGCGGCACCTGCCACACAAAATACATCAGGCAGAACATCGTTACCAGCACCGCTGCCCCAAGGACAGCCGCAACGCTGATCCATATGCGTCGCTTTGTTCGCGTTTGGTCCAACCTGTGCACCTCCTGTCTTTCTTGCGTCATTTATTTACAGGTTTTCTCAAATCTCCCCCATATAGTTCCATGCCAACAGCCGCCAAAGGCCGTTTGCATATTCATAAACATGGATGGTACAGTTGGGACTGCTTACATGCGACCGGTCAAAGTCCGCATCCAGAACCACCTGCAGTGCCGCCCCCAACATACCTCCGTGGGCAAAGGCTGCCACATTCTCACAGGGGTCTTCCTCCAGGATCTTCAAAAAGCGCCGGGCTCTGTCCAGGAACATTTCATTGGATTCCCCTCCAAAATACGCAAATCGCCCCGGCAGGTCTGCGATCCGCTGTCCGTTCAGCTGCTCCTTAAGCTGCTGAAAAGGAATGCCGGCAATGCTTCCCACATCGATCTCCCGCAGCAGCGGTGTACGAATGCCCTCTACCCCGGGGATCGCCAGGCGCTGGGTATCGATGGCACGGGAAAGATCACTGCTGTACACCCGGTCAAAGTGAAACTTAGCAAGAATGGGGCGGATGCTTTCTGCCTGCTGCCGACCGGTCTGGGTCAGCGGAACATCCGTCTGTCCGGCATAGGTCTGCTGCAGATTGGCAGTGGTCTGTCCGTGGCGAATTAAAAACAGTTTCATATGTTCATTCCTCAACTTTTAGATCATCACAAACCGGGGAAAACTGTTTTTCCCCAGCTTTTTTCTGAAGCAATTATACTATAATCACAGGCGGTTTTCAACCGCGGCACAATAGAATCTTCAACAAATATTAAGAATCGATCCATAGAAGTCCACTCCCACAGGTGCTATAATGGCTGCAGGAAGGAGTGGTTCTGTGACCTTTTGGCAGAATGTTTTGAAAATACTGGATCTTTCCATGGAAACACCCCAGCCCTACGGCTGGTTTCATCTTCTTTCCCTGGCGCTGACCGCAGCCGCTACGGTTCTTCTGTGTCTTCGCTGCAGGCGCTGGTCGGCTACCAGAATCCGGCATCTGGTCCTGTTCACCGCCATCAGTGTAGCGGTTCTTGAGGTATACAAGCAGATCAATTTCGGTTTTTCCTACACCCACGGGATCACCTTTGACTATGCGTGGTACGCCTTTCCCTTCCAGTTCTGCTCCACTCCCATGTATGTGGGGCTGCTGGCCGGTCTGACCCGGAAGGGACGCGTCCACGAAGCCGCCTGCGCTTACCTGTCCACCTACGCGGTCTTTGCAGGCATCTGCGTGATGCTCTACCCCACCACCGTGTTTGTTGATACCATCGGCATCAACATTCAGACCATGGTATGTCACGGCTCCATGATCGTCATCGGGGTGTATCTGCTTTGCAGCGGCTATGTTACGCTGACCCACAAGACCCTTTTCAAGGCAGCTCCTGTGTTTGCTCTCTGCGTTGCCATTGCCATGGGCATGAACGAGATCGCATATCGCACCGGGCTTTTGGAAACCGACACCTTCGATATGTTCTTCATCAGCCCCTATGGCACGCCTTCCCTTCCGGTATATTCTCTGGTGCAGGCGGTGGTGCCCTTCCCCTGGTGTCTTTTGCTTTACATTCTGGGATTCACCCTGGCAGCTTACCTGATCCTGCTTGCAGGCATGGCTGTCCGGGCTTTGGTAAGCAAGAAGAAAGCTCCTGTAAATGTATAATAAGCAAGCCCCGCCCTACGCAATTCCGGAAAGGTCATCGTAGAGCGGGGGTTTACTCCCGCCGAAGGTGTTGGTTTGGGAGACGCAGGGATCATAATCCATCTTAGAAGCTGTCTCACGATCCCCGTTTGTCTGCATTTCTCAGCGCTCCCCCGACAGCTGCATTTTTCAGCAGCAAGAGTAATTTTTTATTGACGCAGAGTTCTATTTATTGTAGACTAGAATTGAAAGAACAATATGTCAATTGTTGTATGTAATCGTGACTATTTTTTCATGGAAGGTGAAAGGTGGACGACGGCTCAAAGACAAGAAAGGAGGCCTTTTCTGTGTATCGTTTTAGGCATGAAAACATCGAAGAACTGCAAAGCTTTTTGCAGACATGCAATATCCACGATGGTGCGTTTCTTCGTGCCGTATACGATCAAAGTACCAAGGAATTCGATGTAACCATCGAAAACATCGTTTGGAACGATTCGGTTGATATGGTCTTTTGCGGGATTCGTAAATTCGTTGCTATTGCTGATTTCAAGTGGGGCGAGGATGAAACAATTATTTGTTTAGCTTCTTTAAACGGTAAGGAGAAATTGCCGGATTGCATCAATGCCAGCGATTGTGAGGATATGCTCTGTTTTGTATGGGAAATGCTTTCCGGAAACTGTATCTATATCGTTTGTTCAGAATTAAGAATAAAGCACTTGCAGCAAGGGGCATAAAGACAGGTATCTCCGCAAAATATCTAATAAATCCCAGGCAAAGTGCAGCTCGCCCCCTAAGCGGTAAAGACACAGAACCGCGCCCTGTCTTTCTGCGCACCGAAGGCAAGCAGGATCAAGGTTTTGGCTTTTTGATTTTCTGCAAAAATCCGGAAAATGAGGACATTTTCCGGGCGGGCGGCAAGGTTGCCGCCCCTACATTCCCATTACGGGAATTTTCCGGTATGTTCGTGCCCGGTGGGGTGCGGTAGTGCTTCGTAGGGGAGGGTCTCTGTGCCCTCCCGCTATGCACCGATCATACCAACCGGGTGGGTTTATGCCGCCGGGTAACGGGAGGGGATGGAACCCCTCCCCTACAGTCTGGATACGGGGAATTTCCGATATATCGGAATCGTAGGGCGGAGGCTTGCTCCCGCCGGTGATTTTGGAACAAAATCACATTGCGCAAGCAATCATTTTCTTCGAAAATACGGAAATTTGACAATTTCCGGGCGGGAAGCTGATAGCTGCCCCTACATTCCCGTTACGGGAAAATTCCGGTATGTTCCCGGCACGATCTTTATCGGCGTAATAAATAATAACTACTCACGCCCGCGGGCATTTCACATTGCGAAGCATTATTTCACACGCGAAGCCTATTTCACAAATCCGTAAGGATTTATATCACTTAAATTTGCCTCTCCCTACAGTGGATGTTCGCAGCCAGTGCCGCCCTTTCGAATCCTTTTCTCATCCTTTGCCACAAAAACCCCG
>JAZSER010000034.1:0-8919 GCA_045531815.1 Faecousia sp.
TACCGCGGCATTCTCTACAACTTCTGGAACCCCTACTGGCAGGAAAACGGGGACCTGATTCCCGCTATCAGTTATGCCATTGACCGGCAGGCCATTGTGGATGCTGTCCTGCTGGGCGAAGGCTTCCCCGCTTACAGCCCCATCCAGCTGAACGAGTACAACTACGACGGAGTTGAAAAGTACGACTTTGACCTTGCCAAGGCTGAGGCCGCATTCCTGGCTGCCGGCTGTGAAAAGGATGCAGATGGCTTCTGGTGCCGTAACGGCGAGCGTATTTCCTTCACCATCAATGCAACTCCCGGCGATCAGGTTCGTATCGATATGGCGCAGATCGCTGCCCAGCAGCTGAAGGAAGCCGGTCTGGATGTAAAGGCCAATGTTCCCGCAGACGGCATCGACTGGGGCGGACAGGAGTGCTGCATCATCGGCTGGGGCTCTCCCTACGATGCTGATGATCACACCTACAAGGTGTTCTCCACCGACGCAGGCGCAAACTACTCCGGCTACTCCAACGCAGAAGTCGATGAGTGGCTGAAGAAGGCTCGTCAGACCGAGATCGAAGCCGAGCGTGCCGAGTGCTACAAGCAGTTCCAGATTGCTATGGCTGAAGCACCTGCTTATACTTTCTTCGCATATATTGATGCCATGTTCATCGCGGACAATGCCATCAAGGGTATCGATACCAATACCGTTCTGGGTCACCATGGCGTGGGCATTTTCTGGAATGTCACCGAATGGACCATCGAGTAATATACGAGTCGCACCATATAGGGGGCTGGTTTCCAGCCCCTTATTGCACATTTACCTGTCATTGCGAACCACTGCGCCCGAAGGCGCGTACAAGCGAGCAACCGCCAAAGGCGGCTCTTAGCGAGTCGTAGTCCGCAGACTGGTGTGGCAATCTCTTAGGATTACCGCACCATTGTACGGATTGATGATAAAAGCTTTACATAGATTGGAAAGAACCCTATGGAAGAATTGCTGAAAATAGAAAATCTGTCGGTTGGAATCAACTCCCCGGCAGGGAAAGTGCAGGCCGTCCGGGATGTCAGTTTTGAACTATACCCTGGCGAAGTGCTTGCCATCGTGGGCGAGAGCGGCTGCGGAAAAAGTATGCTCTGCAAGACCATTATGAAGCTGCTGCCCAAGTCTGCCAAGATCGAGGGCGGCAAGATTATCGCCAACGGTGTGGACATTACAGACTACTCCGATAAGGATATGCGCAAACTCCGGGGCAAGCTGTTTTCTATGATTTTTCAGGACCCTATGACGGCATTGAATCCCACCATACCCATCGGCAAGCAGATTGCCGAAGCCATTCTGATCCACGAACCCAAGCTTCCCAAAGAGGAAGTGTACAACCGGGTTATCAGCCTTATGGAACTGGTGGGCATCCAGCAGCCCCACGAGCGGTATAAGCTGTACCCATATAATTTCTCCGGCGGTATGCGGCAGAGAAGTGTTATGGCTATCGCTTTGGCAGCAAACCCCAAGATCCTGCTGGCGGACGAGCCCACCACCGCATTGGATGTGACCATCCAGGCGCAGATCCTGGATCTGTTGAAAGAGATCCAAACCAAGCTGGGAACAGCCACGATCCTTGTGTCCCACGATTTGGGCGTGGTGGCACGGTGTGCTGACCGGGTGGCGATTATGTACGCAGGCAAGATTGTGGAGATCGGCACTGCCGAGGAAGTTTACTACGATCCCCGGCACCCCTACACTTGGGGACTGATGCAATCTCTGCCTGCTCTGAATAAGGGCGCTAAGGAACTGAAAACCATTCCCGGTATGCCCCCGACGCTGATCGATCCCCCTGCTGGTGATGCCTTTGCCTGCAGGAATGAATATGCGCTGGAGATCGACTACTTAGAGCAGCCGCCCATGTTTAAGATCACGGACACCCACTATGCGGCAACCTGGCTGCTTGACCCCAGAGCGCCCAAAGTAGAAAGACCTATGGGAGGGAAAGCAAATGTCTGAGATTTTACTGGATGTACAGCACCTTTCCCATGTGTTCAAGCTGGGCAAGCATGCTGTGATCAAAGCAGTGGATGATGTGTCCTTCCAAATGAAGAAGGGCGAGATCTTCGGTCTTGTGGGCGAGTCCGGCTCCGGCAAGTCCACCGTTGCCCGGTGTATTATGAATATCTATAAGCCTACTGCGGGCAAGATCCTCTACAACGGCATCGATGTATGCGATAAGGCGCAGTTCCGAAAGCACCATAAAATGCTGGAAGCCCAGCGGCAGATCATCTTCCAGGACTCTACTTCAAGCCTGAATCAGCGCATGACGGTGGCAGATATCATCGCAGAGCCTATGTTCATCCACCATGTGAAGCCTCCCAGAGGAAGCTTACGGGCAGAAGCGGAGTTCCAGTTAAGCTATGTGGGTATGGACAGCAGTTATCTGGATAAATACCCCACGGAGCTTTCCGGTGGGCAGCGGCAAAGAGTCGCCATTGCCCGTGCCCTTTCCATGGAGCCGGAGCTGCTGGTGGCGGACGAGCCTATTGCCTCTTTGGATGTTTCCATCCAGGCACAGATCGTCAATTTGCTGCGCCACTGCAACCGGGAACACGGCTGCTCCATGCTGTTCATTGCCCATGACCTATCCATGGTGGAATACCTCTGCGACCGGGTGGGTGTCATGTACCACGGAAAACTGGTGGAGCTGGCACCTACAGCGGAGCTGTACGAAAATCCCCAGCACTCTTACACGAAAGCACTGCTTTCTGCCATTCCCATTCCAGACCCCATTGCAGAGCGCAGAAGGCTGCGGATGGACTTCGACGAAATCACCTTTGACCGCGACGGTGTGCTGACAGAGGTTGCACCGGGTCACTTCGTCTTGCGAAAGGAGGACTTGATATGAAAAAGAATCCTTTCGTCTATTACGGCAAAAAAGCGCTGGTATTTTTACTGAGTGTATTCGTTCTTTCTGTGGCTGTATTTTATATTTCCCGTCTTGCTCCCGGCGATCCGCTGATGAGCTATTACGGCGAACGGGTGGAGAAAATGAGTGTGGAAGAAAAGGAAGCCGCCCGTGATAAACTGGGGCTCAATGACCCCATCCATATCCAGTATATCCGCTGGGTAGAAAGTGCCGCCAAGGGCGACTTTGGTATCTCCTTTAAGTATAAGCAGGATGTGATGGAAGTTATCGGCAGTCGGATCGGCTTTACTCTGATTCTTGGTGGCATTGGCTTTGTTCTTACCTTTGTGGGAGCGTTGCTTCTTGGTGTTCTTTGCGCCTGGTATGAAGATAAATGGGTGGACAGAGTCCTTTGCAAGGGCGGCACTTTGCTCAGTTGCATCCCGGAGTTTTGGCTGTCGCTGGTGCTGATTCTTATCTTTGCGGTAACGCTACATCTGCTCCCCAGCAGCGGCGCGTATGACATTGGCTACAAGGATGATGTTCTGAACCGCATTGAGCATCTGATTCTCCCGCTGGTCATCGTGGTGCTGCAGCACTTGTGGTACTATGCTTACATGATCCGCAACAAGCTGCTGGAGGAAACCAGAGCAGACTATGTGCTGCTGGGCAAATCCAAGGGTCTTTCCAAAAAGGAAATCATGTTCAAGCACTGCCTGCGGAATATTCTGCCCTCCTATATCAGCATCATGGCCATTTCCGTGCCCCATGTGGTGGGCGGCACTTACATTGTAGAGACCGTTTTCAGCTATCCCGGCATCGGCGCGCTGTCCTACGAAAGTGCCCGGTATCACGACTACAACCTGCTGATGGTGCTTTGCATGATGACCGGCATTTTGGTGATCTTCTGCAATCTGATCGGCGGGATCATCAACGAGAAGATCGACCCCAGAATCAAGGCAAACGAAGTGGTGGCAGTCTCGGAGGTGACCAAAGTATGACAGAAAAGGAACTGTTTACTATGGTCGGCATCCGACCCGAACCTGCTGCTCCCAAAAAGAAAGTCAGCCGCCTGAAAGGCTTCCCCTGGATTTCCGTGATCCTGATGGCAATAATCGTTCTGTGCTGCCTGTTTGCAGAAGTGCTGATGACCAAAAACCCCAGCTACCTGGATCTCGAGAATTTCAATGTCGCCCCCAACGGGGAGTTCCTGTTTGGTACAGACACCCTTGGCAGAGATGTTTTCTCAGGCATCTGGTACGGTGGCCGCATCTCCATTACCATTGGTTTCCTGTCAACCTTGATCTCCACCTTTATTGCGGTGGTTTACGGCTCTGTCAGCGGTATTGCTCCCGCATGGCTGGATACCTTGATGATGCGTTTTACGGAGATTTTTCTCAGTGTCCCAAGCCTGCTGCTGGTTTTGTTCCTGCAGGCAATTTGGGGACAGGCCAACGTACTGACCCTATCTATCGTTATTGGTGTGACCAGTTGGGCAAGTATCGCCAAGGTCATCCGCACCGAGGTCCGGCAAATCCGCGGGAGCGAATATGTGGTAGCCTCCCGGTGCATGGGCGGTAAGTTCTTCCATATTCTGCGCAAGCACCTGGCTCCCAACTTTATCGCTTCCATCATGTTCATGGTAGTTATGAATGTCCGCGGAGCCATCGGCTCGGAATCCACCCTCAGCTTTATGGGCATGGGCCTGCCGCTGGAGATCATCTCCTGGGGCAGTATGCTGTCCCTGTCTGAAAAAGCACTCCTGACGGATAGCTGGTGGATCATTATCATCCCCGGTGCGTTTCTGGTGACGCTATTAATGTGCCTGACAAACATCGGAAACTTTTTGCGCAAGGCGGCCAATCGGAAGGAGAGCAATCTGTAATGGAAGAATTACGAGCCATTTTGATCGCTCATGCAAAGCGGTATCCGCTGATGCAGCCAACCGATGCAGTAAAACTGATCTACCAAAATGAGTTTGGCGGCGGACATTTGATCCGGGATCAGCAAGCGTGTCTTAACTACCTGCGCCGGGAATATACGGACCTGGAGAAAGACCCAACGGCAGCCCTGTACGAGGACATCGGAAACGGCATCATCCGGGTGAATCTGGCGGCATTCAGGGAAGAAGACCTGGAGCAACTTGGCAAGGCATTCATTGATTCAGCGGCAAAGCATAAAGGAACGCTGGGCAGCTTTCTGAGTAAGCTGGAAGTGCTGCGAACGCTTACGGCAGAGGGCGTGTTTGCTTTTGACCCGGATGCGCTGAATACCTATCTGTCTGAATATGAAACGGCAGGCTACCCGGCGGTATCCCATAGCGAACAATACCGCCAGGCTTACAAGCCCGCTTATCGTATCCTGTTAAAAGCGAATATGCAGGGGTTGGGGTGAACCGGCAGCTTGGTGACACTACGATCTCCGGGCAGCGGAAATCAAAATGCATTGCAAAATTCCGCCTCCTGCTTTTTGGAAAAGTCCATATAAAAATACCTACCCTTTTTGATACCGTTGTATCAAGTAAGGGTAGGTATTATGGCATATACTACACAATTTGATACAATGCAACGCTAATCACCCATGCGTTGTATTTGCATAATGACCTGTTGGTTTAAGCAAATAGCTTCTTTCTGGTCTATATGCGCTTCATAATTCTAATACTGCAGCGTATCCATGATCAGCTGTGCAGTTGCTTCTTGATCAGCGGATATTGGATTCCCTGCAGCTGATACTATAAAATAAACCATCTTCCCATTGATAATGGTCGCATAGCGGCGCTCTAAACTACCTACAGTCCAATCAAATACGATATACTTTGCATTATCATTTTCGTAAACGGAATAATCCATTGGATTCCCGTCAAGGGCAAAGCCTTGCACAAGTAGATCCGCAAACTCCTTAAATGTCGCTTCGTTCAAATTTTTAAGATTATCAATACCGTAATCCTTTTTATCTTTTATTCGAATGCTGATCTCAAAATTGGGCGAGCCAAGGGATTCGCCCTTGGGAACAACAATGAGATCTTTTCCGCTCAGCTGTAAATAGAGATCCAGTTTTTCCTTGCTAATGCCTTGGCTACGCAGCATCTCTTCGGAATAACCATATTCTGGCGAATATGTATCGTAATCTTCGCCTATACCAACAGAGCCGGGGAGGGCAGATAATTTATAGTAGATAAGACCGTTCTCTTCTGCATCGTGTTCAGGAATACTCCCCGTCTGTTCCTGGCTATCGGAATCTTTGTAAATTTGATTCTCTATTGATGATAGAGTACAGGCCGAAAGACCGGTTAGCATACATAATATTACCAAAAGCATTATGACTCTTTTCATAGTATCCCACCTTTTCTGTTGCTTGAATGATTGCATTTAGTATATCACTGCGTAAATGTTAATGCAAGATTCCTATATAAAATACCCACCCCAGCAGATATCATTAAAAAATTTGTACAGTAAAATGCATTGAAATACAGTATCGCCAAATGATACCATTACAATGAAATAATTACATCGTGCAGAAAATGGCACTATATGTCACCATTGTTTTATGATATCTTTATACTGCTAAAAGAATATCGCCCACCAACCACCGTCCGGCTTTCCGGTTGGTGGTATTTTTATACCTATTTTATGGAAAGGAGGTATGTGTAATGGAGAAAACAACTATGAGTGTTCAGGAGTTATCCGCTCAAATGGGCATCAGTCTGGCTAAGGCCTATGAGTTGGTAAAGACACGTGGCTTCCCCACACAGCGGATCGGCGCACGGATCTTGATTCCTGTCGATGCGTACAGAAACTGGTTGTTGCAGGCTGCAGCAAACAAGTGAAAATGACGCCTTCATGGGAGTAATCCCATGGGGGTATTTTTGCATAAGAATACCACCGGCCGCGGCCGGTGGTTATGATTTTGCGGTTCGATCAAGAAAAGATCAGACTTCCTTGCTCTTGGTTGCGATCTCCATAAGGCACTTGCTCATGAATTCCGCAGGGGTCATTGCGCCCAGGTCGTCACCCTTGCGGGTACGGACGGAAACGGTGCCGTTTTCCATATCCCGGTCACCCACCACCAGCATGTAGGGGATCTTCTGCAGCTGTGCTTCCCGGATCTTGTAGCCGAGCTTTTCGCTGCGGTAGTCACCCTCGGCATGAATGCCGGCATTCTCCAGCTCCTTGACCAGGTTGGCGCAGTACTCGTGGGCACGGTCGGTAATGGGCATTACCTTGACCTGCGTAGGCATCATCCACAGAGGCAGTGCACCGGCATACCGCTCGATCAGGTATGCCAGGGTGCGCTCGTAGCAGCCCAGGGAGGTGCGGTGGATAATATAGGGGGTCTTCTTCTGACCGTCCGCATCCACATATTCCATGCCGAACTTTTGTGCCAGCAGCATATCGATCTGAATGGTAACGATGGTATCTTCCTTGCCGAAGACATTCTTATACTGGATATCCAGCTTAGGACCGTAGAAGGCGGCCTCGTCGATGCCGATCTCATATTCCACTTCCAGCTTGTCCAGGATCTCCTTCATGGTAGCCTGAGCGGCTTCCCACTGCTCGGCAGTGCCCTCGTACTTAATGCCTGCCTTGGCGGGATCCCATTGGCTGAAGCGGAAGGAGCAATTTTCCAGCATGCCCACGGTGTCCAGGCAATACTTTGCCAGCTCCAGGCAGCCCTTGAATTCCTCTTCCAGCTGATCGGGGCGGAGGACCAGGTGACCTTCGGAGATGGTGAACTGGCGCACACGGATCAGACCGTGCATCTCGCCGGAATCCTCATTACGGAACAGGGTAGAGGTCTCGCCTAAGCGCATAGGCAGATCTCTGTAGGAACGGGCGCGGTTCAGATAAACCTGGTACTGGAAGGGGCAGGTCATGGGGCGCAGTGCGAAGCACTCCTTTTCCTCATCGTAAGGATCGCCCAGAATGAACATACCGTCCAGATAGTGATCCCAGTGACCGGAGATCCGGTACAGGTCACGCTTTGCCATCAGAGGAGTCTTGGTCAGCAGGTAGCCACGCTTCTGCTCCTCGTCCTCCACCCAGCGCTGCAGAGTCTGGATGACTCTTGCGCCCTTGGGCAGCAGGATGGGCAGGCCCTGGCCGATCTCTTCCACAGTGGTGAAGAACTCCAGCTCGCGGCCCAGCTTGTTGTGGTCACGCTTCAGTGCTTCTGTCTGCTTTTCCAGGTACACTTCCAGCTCTTCCTTGCTGGGGAAGCCGATGCCGTAGATACGCTGCAGCATCTTGCGGTTGCTGTCACCGCGCCAGTAAGCACCGCAGGACTTGGTCAGCTTGAAACCGTTGTGCTTGACTCTGCCGGTGTGGTCCAGGTGAGGACCGGCGCACAGGTCAGTGAAATCGCCCTGGGCATAGAAGGAAATAACGGCGTCCTCGGGCAGATCCTGGATCAGCTCTACCTTGTAGGGCTCGTTTTGTGCTTCCATATAGGCGATGGCTTCTGCCCGGGGCTTTTCGCTGCGCTCCAGGCGGATGCGCTCCTTGCAGATCTTCTTCATCTCTGCCTCGATCTTCTCCAGATGCTCGGGGGTGAAGGAGAAGGGCGCGTCAAAGTCGTAGTACCAGCCCTCTTCGATGGCAGGACCGATGGCAAGCTGCACTTCAGGCCACAGACGCTTCACAGCCTGTGCCATGATGTGGCTGCAGGTGTGCCAGTAGGTCTTACGGTACTCGGGGTTTTCAAAGGTGTACAGATTTTCTTCGGACATGGATTTTCCTCCTTTAAGATTACAGAGGCGGATAAAAAATAATAAGTCCCCCCCCTGACATAATCAGGGGTGTGATACATAATTATATAGTATTCCACGGTTCCACCCTGGTTGCGGACAAAGCCGCCACTCATTCGCACGGTAACGGGCGCTCCCGGACAGCCATTTCCGACTGTCAGCTCAGAAGTGGTATCACATCCGTAAGACGACAGGACCCTTGCACCAAATGGATCCCTCTCTGAGAAGCTTATGGGATGTGCGTGTCTTCATCACAGCTTTTCTGGAGAAAATGTAGCACAAAAAACGGGTTTTGTCAATC
>JAZSER010000018.1:0-13671 GCA_045531815.1 Faecousia sp.
CATCCACTGTGGGGGAGGGGTTCCATCCCCTCCCGTTATCCGGTGGCATAAACCCACCCGGTTGGTATGATTGGTGCAGTTTGCGGGAGGGCGCAGAGGCCCTCCCCTACATAGGTGCGCCATCGTACCCCGCTGTAGGGGAGGGGTTCCATCCCCTCCCGTTACCCGGTGGCATAAACCCACCCGGTTGGTATGATTGGTGCAGTTTGCGGGAGGGCACAGAGGCCCACAGGATCACCGTATACAGCAAAAACAGATTTCCGCTGCCCAGCTTTGCCAGCAGATCCGCTGCCGCGTCAATGACACCCTCGTGTTTGATGCCGCCGATCATCAAAAAAAGACCCACCAGCAGCCCCAAGGTCTCAAAGTCGATGGACTTCAGCGGTCCTGTCACCGCAGATATATTCTTTTTCTTTGAAAGATTGAACAAAAGTCCCACCGCCAGCAGCCCGCAGCAGATCAGTCCGTTGGTCTGAGGCGGCAAATTCCAGCGATCCGGTGCAAAGGAAGCACCGATCAGCAGAAGGATCGCCCCCAAAAGAAGCCCTGTGGGAACATAGTCGGTAACCTGTGTCCGCTGCTTTGTTTGGGGCACAGGCATTTTTCCTTGCGGAACAGATATGCCAGTAATGACGGCATCTTGCTTTCAATAAACAGTGCCACCAGACCCATGGTTCCGGCGATCATCAAAAGCACATTAAAATCCAGCGTCTGCAACAGCGCATCCACAGGCAGCATTCCTGCCAGGATAAACACTGCTCCGGAAGCAAGTGCGATATACGGCCGGTATTTTCCGAAAAGCAGCATAGCAATATAGGTAGCTGCAAACAATACGATTGCGGGTAACAAAGATATCCCTCCTTATATAATATGGATACCCCGGGCTGCCGCCCGGGGTAACGGATTTATTCCTTTTCCAGAGCCTCGTTAAAAAGTTGCAGGGTGTCCGCGAAGCGGTCCTCGATCTCCGGACAGCCGAACACACCCACGATCCACTGTCTGCCCTCTACATCAAAGGACGACAAAAGGCAGCTGCCTGCCGAGGGGGTCTGACCGGTTTTCAGGCCGGTGGCATAGGGGCAGTAGTACTCCGATGCCGGGTCGATCAGCGCATTGGTGTTCTTCCACTGGCGCACAGCCCCGCTGGTAAAGGTCACTTCCTCCTGGGCCACCCGGGCGTAATGCATCACCGTATCGTTTTCCATGGCAAGCTTTGCCAGGATCACCATGTCATGATGGGTGGTATAATGATCCGGATCGTGATAGCCGTCGGGATTTGTGAAGTGGGTATCTGTCATACCCAGTGCCTTTGCCTGCTCGTTCATCTCCTCCAGGAACACCCGGACCGCATAGCTGGCAGAAATACTCTCATCTGCCTCCAGGCGGCGGCCTGTCTCCACTGCCAGCAGGTAGGCTGCATCATTGCCGATGGGCAGCAGCATCGCCTGGATCAGCTTTTCCACAGTGAAAACATCGCCTTCTTCGATTTTGGCAACGGAAGAGCCGTAGCCTACCAGCTCCAGCGCGTCACCGGCTGTGATCTGCTCCTGGGGCTGCAGGTACTGCATGGCAACATGGGCTGTGAACAGCTTGGTGATGCTGGCAGGATACACCCGGTCATCCGCACTGCCGGTAAGATAAGAAAACGCCCCTTCCTGACAATCATAAACAAATGCCTGCTGGGCGGTGAGCGCCCGGTCTGCCGGCAGGGTCATCCAGGTGGGTGCAGGTTCGGTGGTTTCTGTCTGCTCCGTGGTGGGGGCATCGGTGGTGTCCACCGGTCCCTGGGACAGGGCAGGCACATAGTCCTCCCGGGAGATCACTATGCAGGTGATCACTGCTGCTGCCAGCATCACTGCCAACAAAACAGAAACTGTGGAAAGCCACTTTCTCATATGCGTCGCCTCTTTCGTGAATCATTATCTCTATTATACACATTTTTGCCAAAAATGGAACCGCCAATATTTACATATCCCCTCCGGGATTGACAGTCCGAAAAAAACCGGGTATAATCGCCCATATCCCAAGGAGGTGCTGTTATGGACGATACGCTCAATGCCGCAATGCAAATGCTCATTGACGGCAATTATACCTGCGTGATCATGAAGGATCAGGCGGTCCACACCAGCACCCAGCGGGGAGTCGCGCCCCTTATTTCCCACTTGGATCAGGGCACCCGGCTCCGGGGCTTTTCTGCTGCCGACAAGGTGGTGGGCAAAGCCACCGCCTTTTTATACTGCCTGCTGGGAGTCCGGGCTGTGTATGCCCAGGTGATGAGCACCAATGCTGCCCAGGTGCTGGCAGCCCACGGCATCAGCGCCTTCTGCACCCGGCTGGTCACAGGCATCCGCAACCGCACCGACACCGGCCCGTGCCCCATGGAGGCCGCCACCCGGGATCTGACCGACCCCGAAGAAGCGCTGGCCGCCATCCGAAGGACGCTGCACAACTTGCAGCAGGCTTGACTTTTGGGAGATTTGTTTTTATAATATTCGCAATTTCATAGGACAGTTCGTGACCATCCTGTCGGTAAACAAAACTAGGGAAATGATGGGCGCATTGCGCTCATTTTTTGTTTATGGGCGCGGACTGCGCCCATTTTTATTTGGATACGGTGATGTTATGCGTATAAAGATCCGCTTTCTTGCCTACGCTGCCCTGATCGCAGCGTTATATGTTGCTCTGACCTACCTTCAGAATTTTCTCATTCCCAATTCCGCCAGCTGGGCCATCCAGTTCCGGGCATCGGAGGCGCTGTGTGTGCTGGCGCTGTTTACCCCGGCTGCCATTCCGGGGCTGAGCATCGGATGCCTGCTTTTCAATATCAGTAACGCTGCTGCCCTTCCCTTGGACTTTTTGGTGGGAACGCTGGCTACCCTGTGTTCCGCCACCGGCATGTACCTGCTGCGCCGTGTGAGCGTGAAGGGGTATCCCTTTGCCGCCATGTGGATGCCGGCTTTGTTTAACGCATTTCTGGTGGGCTGGGAGCTGAGCCTTTACATTGGCGGTGGCTTTTGGCTCAACACCCTGTATGTTGCCATCGGGGAAGCCGCGGTGCTTTTCAGCCTGGGGTCCGTGCTCTATGGCGTTATCAAAAAACACAGACTGGATGTGCGTCTGTTTGATTGCTAATTTTCCGCTTTTGTGGTAAACTGCTTACAGATACAAAAGGATGTGAAACCTATGATCGACTTTCAGCCGCTGGACCTTTCCAGCAAAGCCGCCTACGAGGGGTTTCTGATGAACGATACCCAGCGGGGCTGTGAATACAGCTTTGTAAACCTGTACCTTTGGGGTCGGCAAAAGGCCGCCTTCCTCCAGGGGCATATTGTATTCTTCTCCCAGTTCAACCGGAAAAGTGTTTACCTGTTCCCCTTGGGCACGGGGGACAAAAAACCGGTGCTGGATGCCATTATGGAGGATGCCCGGGAACGGGGGATCCCCTGCCGTCTCACAGGTCTTACCCAGGCAGACCGGGAGCTTTTGGAACAGCTTTACCCCGGAAAGATGCACTATCACTTTGACAGAGATTCCTTTGATTATGTCTATGACATCAACGACCTGGCAGATCTCAAGGGCCGCAAGTTCCAGCGCAAGCGCAATCATCTGAACCGCTTCCGGGAGGCAAATCCGGAGCATGTGCTGGAGCCCATCAGCCAGGAAAATCTTCCGCAGGTGACCCAGCTTGTGGACACCTGGTATCAGATGCGGCTGCAGGAAAATCCCCATGCTGACTACCACATGGAGCGGGCCGCCCTGCGCAAAGCGCTGCAGCAGCGGCAAAGCCTGGGGCTGGAGGGTCTGGTCCTGCGCAATGGGGATCAGCTGTTGGCCATAACCATGGGCTCCCGGCTGAATGCCACCACCTTTGATATCCACTTTGAAAAAGCCCTGGACATTGCCGACGGTGCGTACGCCGCCATTAACAACGGCTTTGCCCGGTATCTGCGGCAGCAGTATCCTCAGCTTAAGTGGCTGAACCGGGAGGAGGATATGGGCCTGGAGGGTTTGAGAAAAGCAAAGCTCAGCTACAATCCCCATCATATGAACGAAAAGAGCTGGGCATGTCTTTTGGAGGACGGCTATGACTATTGATGCCCCGAAAAAGGCGGATATTCCTGCCCTGGCGCTGCTTTGGCAGCAGGCCTTTGGGGATACGGAGGCTTTTGTTCGCGGCTTCTTTGAGACCGGTTTTTCTCCGGAGCGCTGCCGGTGTCTGTATGTGGATCATGCCCCGGCTGCGGTGCTTTACTGGTTTGACTGTACCCTCGACGGCAAGCTTCTGGCATATCTGTACGCAGTGGCCACCCACCCGGCACACCAGGGAAAGGGGCTTTGCCGCCGGCTGATGGAGGATACCCACAGGCATTTGCAAAAACTTGGCTATGCAGGCAGTGTTTTGGTGCCCGGCAGCCAGGATCTGTTTTCTATGTACGAAAAGCTGGGCTACAGCGAATTTTGCCCCATGACCACCCAAACGGTAGCTGCGGGAAAAGAACCTGTTTTGCTGCAAAGCCTTTCCCCTGCCCAATATCTTACCCTGCGTTCCCGGTATCTTCCGGCGGGCAGTGTGCTGCAGGAGGAGACCGCCCTTACCTTTTATGCCACCTACGGGCAATTCTATCGCACGGAAAGCGGCATTTTCTGTGCCGCCCGGGAACAGGATACCCTGTATTTCCAAGAATATCTGGCAGCGCCTTCCCATTTGCCCGGGATCCTCTGGGCGCTGCAGTGCAAAAACGGCACTGTGCGCCTGCCGGGTGCAGGCACAGCCTTTGCCATGTACCGGGGCTTTGGGCAATGCCCCATGCCCTCCTATTTTGGCATCCCTTTAAATTAACGCAGGCTCCCAGCCGGGAGCCTGCGTTATTCTTCTGTGTGGAGGTGGCAGGCGCAATAATGCCCCGGTGCGATCTGCCGGAATGCCGGCACCTCCCGGCTGCAAAGCTCCATCCGCCAGGGGCAGCGGGTATGGTACGGGCAGCCCGGTGGGGGATCGGCAGGGGACGGCAGGCTTCCCCAGCTTTGCAGGGCGCTGAGCCGTTTCTTGGGGTCCGGGACGGGAACGGCTGCCAGCAGCGCCTCTGTATAGGGGTGCAGCGGCTGCCGGTATACCTGCTCCACCGTGCCGTACTCCACCAGCCTGCCCAAATACATGACCCCCACCGTATGGGAAATATGCTCCACCACCGAAAGGTCATGGGAGATAAACAAATAGCTCAGCCCCCGCTCCTCCTGCAGCTGCCGCAGCAGATTCACGATCTGGGCCTGCACCGACACATCCAGTGCCGACACCGGCTCGTCGCAGACGATCAGCTCCGGCTGCAGTGCCAGGGCCCGGGCAATGCAGATCCGCTGGCGCTGTCCTCCGGAAAACTCATGGGGATACCGGTTCTTATGAAACAGCTGCAGCCCGCAGCTTTCCATGATCCCATCCACATAGGCCTCCAGCGTCTCCCCGGGCACAATGCCGTGGACCTGCACCGCCTCCCCGATGATCCGACCCACCGGCATCCGGGGCGGCAAGCTGGAATAGGGGTCCTGAAAGATGATCTGCATTTTGGGGCGCAGCTGCCGCAGCTCTTTTTTGGACAGGCGGTAAATATCCCGTCCGTGGAACAGGACCTGCCCCTGGGTCAGATCCCCTGCCAGGCGCAGCAGCATCCTGCCGGTGGTGGACTTTCCACAGCCGGACTCCCCCACCAGCGCCATGGTGCGCCCCCGCTCCAGGGAAAAGCTGACACCGTCCACTGCTTTGACGGTGCTGCCGCCCCGGCCATGATAGTATTTTTTCAGATCCTTTACCCTGAGAATCGGCTCAGCCATGGCTTTGTTCCTCCTCAGACACGCTGCGGAAGCAGCTGACTTTGTGGGTGCTGCTCAGGCTGATCTCCACCGGGTATTCTCCCGGGCAATCCGCCCCCAGGTGGCAGCGCTGGCGAAAATAGCAGTGCTCCGGCAGGTCCATGGGGTCCGGTACTTTCCCGGGAATGGAAAACAGCCGGTCCACCGACTTCCCCACCACCGGCTTGGATGCCATCAGACCGATGGTATAGGGATGGGCAGGATGATAGAAGATATCCTCCACCGTGCCCCGCTCCACCACCCGGCCGGCGTACATCACCACCACAAAATCCGCCAGCTGCGCCACCACGCCCATGTCATGGGTGATCAGCAGCACTGCGCTGCCCTGTTCCTGCTTCAGCTTCTGCAAAAGCTGCAGGATCTGCGCCTGTATGGTCACATCCAGTGCGGTGGTGGGCTCATCGGCAACGATCACCATGGGATCACAGGCTAGCGCCATGGCGATCATCACCCGCTGCCGCATCCCTCCGGAAAGCTGGTGGGGATACATGCGGTAGACCCCTTTTTCGTTGGCGATGCCCACGGTTTGCAGCAGCTTCAGAGCCTTCCGGCGATAGGCACTCTGCCCCGCTTCTTCCTGGCGGCGCAGCACCTCCTCGATCTGATAGCCGATGCGCAGCACCGGATTCAGGGCGGTCATGGGCTCCTGGAAGATCATGGACACCGCTTTTCCCCGGAGCTTTTGCATCACCTGCTCCGGGGTCTTGGCAATATCGTAGGCCCGGTCCCCTAAGTTCAGACGGATCTGTCCTCCGGTGATCTGCCCCTGGGGTCTTTGGAGCAGCTGCATCAAGGAAAGGCCCGTCACCGATTTTCCGCAGCCGGATTCGCCTACCACCCCAACGGTTTTTCCCTTGGGGATATCAAAGGTAACCCCGTCTGCCGAGCGGACAATGCCCTTTTCCGTAAAGAACCAGGCCTGCAGGCCCTCGAACTCCACCGCGTTATCCTCGCTGCGCATTTGGGTCAGGTAGGCACTTTCCGGCACATTTTTTTCCTTGCGCGCCTTTTCCAGGTCCCGGACATCGGGTTGGGGTTTCCGGCTGTGTGTGCGCTTTTCTGCCATGGCGATCTCCTTTCCGGCTCTCAGCGTTTCATTTTGGGATCCAGGGCATCCCGCAGACCGTCTCCCACAAAGTTAAAGCCCAGTACCGCCAGCACCAGGCACAGTCCTGCCGGGATCCAGACGAACCAGTATGTGGTCAGCACATGGGAATTGGCAACATCATTCATAATATTGCCCCAGGAGGCAAAGGGAAATTTGACACCCAGACCCAAAAAAGACAGGGTCGCCTCTGTCAGGATCGTTGCCCCCAGGCTCATGGTGCAGCTGACGATCAGCTGCGGGATCACATTGGGGATCAGATGACGGAAGATCCGGCTGCTCACCGGAAGCCCCACCGCTTCCGCCGCGATCATGAATTCCTGCTCCCGCAAAGACAGGATCTGTCCCCGGACCAACCGGGCGATCCCAGGCCATCCCAAAATTCCCAGGATCAGCATCAAAAACAGCATCCGCACCTGGGGGTCTACCCGCATGGCATCCATTGCCGCCCCCAAAATGATCAGAAGCGGTGTGGTGGGAATGCAGTAAAACACATCCACCGTGCGCATGATCAGACTGTCTGCCCAGCCCCCGAAATACCCGGCGACACCGCCCAGCAGAACCCCTAAAAGCCCGGACAGCAGCACCACAACAAAGCCGATGACCAGTGAGACCCGTCCGCCATACATCAGCCGGGTCAGCACATCCATACCGTTTTTATCTGTTCCCAAGGGGTGGGCAGCAGAGGGCGGGGAATAGGCATCCCACACCGGTGTGTGCACCGTCTCCCGCACAGACCAAAGCCTGCCGGCGGCATCGTAGGAAAGGGTGATCTGTCGTTCCCCGCCTGCCTCTGCCGGGAAGGAAAAGCCGGTCTGGCCCTGCAAAACGGCACGGATCAGCTGCTGGGTCAGTTCCTGGGAAAGCGCCTCCTGGGTCTGCCTCACCACCAGCCGGCTGACATAGCCGATCTGCCTGCCGTCGGACAGAAGTGCCCCCTCTTCCAGCTGAAACTGCTTGTCCTGAACGATAAATTCGGTGGCTCCCTGGGTATAGGCCTTCAGACAGGCATAGGCGATCTCAAAGGAAAATGTCTCCGGTCCGGTGGCTGTCAGCAGATCTCTGGCAGCCAGGCACACCGGGGTATCCCCTGTCAAAACAAGATACAGGTCCTTCCCCTCCTCCCGGAGGGTGTATTTTATCCCCTCATGGGAAAAGTCCGTCTTTTTGCCCTGGGCCAGCAAAAACTCTGCCTGCAGTGCCGGTCCGAAGCTTTGTCCCGGTGCTTCCAAAAAATGAAAGCCGGTGTTCTCGCTGATGCCTGCGATCTGCTTGCTCTGCAGCTGCTGGCGGTAGAATACCTGGTCCTGTCCGTAGGGGCTCAGAGCACCGCCCAGGAAGGAAAACAGAAACATCCCCCCAAGGATCACCAGACCCGCCACAGCCAGCCGGTTTCGAAAAAAGCGTTTGGCGGTTATTGCCCCGGGGGTGCGGCTGTCCCTCGGGCTTTTCTTCCCGTCCTGTGCCGGTATATCCTTCTCGTTGGGCATATTCTCTCCTCCTTAGAACCCACCTGTCAAGCCAAACGCACCCGGGGGTCTACCAGTGCATACAGCACATCCGACAATAGATTCCCCAAAAGGGTGAGGGCTGCCAGGAAGGTCAGATAAAACACAGAAAAAGGGATATCCCCCGCCACCATGGCATGATACGCAGTATAGCCGATGCCGGGAATGCCGAAAAGCGTTTCCGTGATCAGCGCCCCGGCAAAAAGCCCCGGCAGGCTGCTGCCCAGCACCGTCACCAAGGGGATCAGCGTATTGCGGAAGCCGTGCCGCAGCACCACAGTGCGCTCCGGCAGCCCCTTGGCTCTTGCGGTACGGATATAGTCGCTGCCCAGCACCTCCAGCATATTGGTGCGGGTGTAGCGCATCAAAGATCCCACTGACACTACGGTCAAGGTCACCACCGGCAGCACCAAATGGGCGGCAATGTCCCAAAACTGACCCCATGCCGAAAGCTGCTGATGCTCCCGGCTGTATAGCCCAAACAGGTCAAACCAGCCCAATCGGACAGAAAAGATCAGCTTCAGCACCGTGGCAAAAAAGAAGGTGGGCAGGGAGATCCCCAAAAGCGCCCCGGCAGTGATGGCATAGTCGGTCTTGCTGTACTGCCGTCGGGCTGCCAGGATCCCCAAGGGGATCGCAATGAGCAGCTCCAGCACCAGTGCAATGCTTCCCATGACCAGGGACACGCCGATCACCTGGGAGAATTTTTCCGTTACCGGTACGGCATATTTCCAGCTGTCCCCAAAATTCCCGGTAAGCAGATTGCGCAGCTGGATAAAATATCCCCGGAGCACCGGAACATCCAGCCCGTACTGGGCATTGAGCTGCTGCACCCACTGATCATAGGGCTTGGCTCCGGGGGCTTGGGACAGCTGCAGCGCCATGGTCTGCACATAGGATGCCGGCAAGCTGCGCAGCAGCGCATAGATGATAAATACCACCAGCAAAAGGATCAGCACACTGATCCCCAGCCGTTTGAGAATATATCTTCCCACAGTGTTCCTCCTGTCGGTCTTTTACCGGTAGCGTACCGTTTTATCCTCGCATCTGAAGCTTTTCGATATCGTTTTCCCATCCCCAAAAGGTAGTCATGTCCGGTGTCACCGTGGACATATCGATCCGCTGGGTGGAAAAAATCACCGCGTTCTGCCGCTGGTATACCGGGATCTCCACCGCCCAATCCCCAATGATCTGCAAGCATTGGGCATAGAGCAGCTTCCGGTACTCCTGGTCCGTGGACCGGCGGGCCTGGAGGATCAGCGCATCCAGGGTATCATCCTTGATCCAGTAAGCCGTCTCGTTGGAGCCTCCCTGGGAGTGGTACACCTGATACATATCCGGATCGGCAGATGCCTGCCATGCCATGGCAAACAGCTGGGCTGTGCCGGAATTCACCGCATTGCTCAACTCCGAGAAGTTGGAAAGGTCCGTGACGATCAGGCGAAAGCCCAGCTTCTCCAGGGCCTGGGCTGCCAGTGTCAGCGCCATGAAGGTTGGATGGTCTCCTGTGCCTCCGGCACTGACCAGCACCTCATATTCCATCTGCGCCCCCTCCGGGGGCTGTGTGATCCGGCCGTTTTCCACCCGGTAGCCGGCAGCCGAAAAGTAGCCCAGGGCTGCCTTTTCCGCGGCAGCATACCGCTGCTGGGTATCCATTTCCCCGGAATAAATGGGATTTCCCGTCACATCCAGGGAAAATGCCTCCCGGTAGTCCGGGTCGGTGATCCGGGGCGCTGCCCAGGAAGTGGCAGAGATGGGATAGTGGATCACATCGGCATACGCGCCATAGTAAGAATCCACCGCCACATCCCGGTAGACCGCGATCACCGTGGCAATGGCCTTACGCAGATTCCGGGAGGCCTCGCTGCCGGGGTCTGAACCCACGCATACATTTTTGGCATTGATGCCGATATAGCCGTAGCCCAGATTCGCCACCATGCTGGTGGTGAGCACATCCCCGGAGACCGTGCCGCCGTTGGCTTTGGCTATGGCCTTTGCCGTTTCCGTGGAATAGGCCGGGTCGGTGATATCCAGCGTTCCGGAGATCACTCCGGGAACTTTGTCTGCATCCTGCCCCTCCCGGAACTGGATATACCGGGTCTTGGGGGCCCCCTTCCAGTACAGGGGGTTTGCCTCCAGGGTCACCGTGCCGCCCCGGTAGCTTACAAACCGGTAAGGCCCTGCCCCCATGGGCTGGGAGGTCACCGCCTTCACCCCGGACAGATCCCCCTTGGGAAAGCCAAACCGGTGGGCATCATAATCGTACTGCCGGGGATCTCCGTAGTAATGCAGGGGTACCACTGCCGTTGCCAAAGTGTGGATCGCCGCTGCCGATACCTGGGTCATCACCACCCGCAGCCGGTCTTCTCCCAGCTTTTGAATGCCGCTGATATGGTCCGCATCCCCCTCCCGGTAATCTTCCAGCCCCTGAATGGGCAGGGAGTACAGCGTCATAATGCCATCGTAGCTGGGGTCCAGCGGCACATATAGAGAAAAGATCACATCATCGATGTCCAGCGGTGTTCCGTCGGAAAACACCACGCCCTCCCGGAGGGTAAAGTCATAAAACACCGTGCCGTCCGGGTTTTCCGTAACGCTGCACTCGGAAATACCCGTGTAGGTATAGTCCGTTCCGTTGTAGGGGCGGACCTCCGACGAGATCCCCCGCAGCACCACTGCCCCCTCCCGGTCTGTCCCCAGCAGCGGCACATGGACCAGCTGCAAAACATCATTTTCATAGGCATTGGTATAAAAAAAGGGAGAAAACTTCCCGTCAAAGCTTAGTGTGCCTACCACCAAAGTGTCTGCCGGCTCCTGGGCAGGCGTTTGCGCTGCGCAGCCTGACAGAAGCATCCCCAAAGCCAAAAGTAACAGTCCCGTTCGTTTCATTGCGCACCTCCTGATCCTGTGTTTAATTTTGGACCGGAAACTGCGTTTTATCCAAAAATTCTTCCAGTTGAGAAATCCGTTTCTTTCGGGTATAATAAAAGAAAAAACCGAGGTGATACTATGGATCTTACAACCTTGAAACAAAAACTGGACGAAGCCAACTATGTTTATGACGACACGTTGGCCACCGTGCTGGCAGTGGCACTGCAATTGGGGCGGCCTCTGCTCATCGAAGGTGCTGCCGGTGTAGGCAAGACCGAGATCGCAAAGGTGATGGCCGCCGCCCTGGACCGGGAGCTGGTGCGCCTGCAGTGCTACGAGGGTCTGGACGAAAGCAAGGCCCTTTACGAGTGGAACTATCAGAAGCAGCTGCTTGCCATTCAGGTGAATATGGGCAAAACCGACAGCGATTCTCTGACCAAGAATCTGTTCAGCGATGAATATCTGCTGGAGCGTCCCCTGCTTCGGTCCATCCGTTCGGAAAAGCCGGTGGTGCTTCTTATTGATGAGATCGACAAGGCCGACGAGGAATTTGAAGCCTTCCTGCTGGAGCTGCTTAGTGATCTGCAGGTGTCCATCCCCGAGGTTGGCACGATCCGTGCCAGGACCGTTCCCTTTGTGGTGCTGACCTCCAACCGCGCCCGTCCCCTCAGCGAAGCCCTGCGGCGGCGCTGTGCCTATCTGTACATCCAGTACCCGGACATGGAAAAGGAGCTTTCCATTTTGCGCAAGAAGCTGCCCCATGTGGACGACCGTCTGTGCGCTCAGGTGGCACTGGCGGTACAGAAGCTGCGCAGCAACGAGGCTATCTTGAAAAAGCCCTCCATTGCAGAATCCCTGGATTGGGCGGCTGCCCTGGATGCCCTGGGTGTACGGGAGCTGACCCCGGATGCTCTGCGCCACACCGCAGGCTTTGTACTGAAAAACAGCGAGGATATTGCCGTGATGGAGCAGGCTCAGCAGACCCCCCAGGAGCACGGGCACTGCACCTGCGGCTGCGGAGGACACTGCCATGAATGATCCAACGGTATATTCGGAAAAGCTCTCTGCTTTTTCCCGGATGCTCCGTTTGGAAGGGCTGAATGTCAGCCCCAAAGAGACCGCAGATGCCTGTCAGATCCTCACCCTGCTGGGCTTCGAATCCCGGGAGCAGGTCAAGACCGCCTTGCGGACCATCTATGCCAAGTCCCGGGAAGAGCAGCTGCAGTTTGATAAGGTATTCGACAGTTTTTTCCTGTCCGAGGACGCCATGCGCGCCCAGGCAAAGGAATCCGCCCGGATGGATATCCAGGCGGAGCAGGCACGGCAGGAGATCGTTGAAAATGTGCAGCTGAAGGAGCTCAGCGAAGAGCAGATGCAGACCTATGCCACCATGCCGGAGGAGGCCCGGGAAAAGCTGCGGCAGTTCATGGACAAGTACCGGGAAAGCGCAGAGCGCAATCCGGATCTTTACGCAAACTTTATCCACTCCGTTTTTGCCAAGACCCTGCTGGAGCAGCAGATCAGAATGGAGGATGCCAGCCTGGGCGGTGCAGCTGCTGACCCGGAACTGGGCCTTCTGTACCGGGATATCTCCCAATTTAAGGACACGGATATTCCCAAGGCCATCGAGATCATCCAAACCATCTCCCGGCAAATCAACGGGGAGCTGATTGCCAAGCGCAACAAAGGCGGCCACAGCGGCAAGCTGGATTTCCGGCGCACCATCCGAAAGGGCCTGGAGACCGGCGGCAGCTTTTACCGGCTGCGCTACAAGAAAAAAAGAAATCGCCGCAAGCAGCTGACGGTGCTGTGCGACGTTTCCGGCTCCATGGTACAGTTTTCCGAATTTGCTCTGCGGTTTATCCAATCCCTGAACCAGGCATCGGAAAGCTCCCGGGTATTTCTCTTCTCAGAAAACCTCTTTGAAGCCGATGCCTTCAGCCTGCAAAATATGGACTTGTTTCGCAACTATGTCAGAGATTGCGGTGTATACGGCAAGGGAACGGACCTGGCCACGGCCCTGGAGCAGCTGTGCGCCATGAATCCGGCAGCGCTGAATCCTTCCACCACGCTGCTGATCCTGTCGGATACCAAAACCGTTGATCAGAGCCGGGCAGCTTTGGCGCTTTTGGAGGCCAAGCGTCTTGCAGGCCGGGTCCTTTGGCTCAACCCCCTGCCCCAAAGCCACTGGTCTCATATTAAAAGCGTACAGACCTTTGCATCCATCTGCTCCATGGTTTCCTGCAGCACCCTGCAGACGCTGGCAGAGGCCTGCCGCCGGCTGACGCTTTCTTAATTTCTCCCAAAAAATCCGCCCCCCCC
>JAZSER010000033.1:0-36499 GCA_045531815.1 Faecousia sp.
CAGTTGGTAGAGCAACTGACTCTTAATCAGTGGGTCCCCGGTTCGAGTCCGTGAAGGTGCACCAATGGCCCATTGGTCAAGTGGTTAAGACAGCGGCCTCTCACGCCGTTAACATCGGTTCGAATCCGGTATGGGTCACCAAAGAATGTTACAGCGAAAGCTGAAACAGATATATAGTTGGTATTGATTGCTGCGAGGGTCCACCTGTTCCCATCCCGAACACAGAAGTTAAGCTCGTTTGCGCCGACAATACTTGGCGGGCGACTGCCCGGGAAGATAGGTAATGCCAACACAAACCTCACCACTTCGGTGGTGAGGTTCTTTTTATATAATGGGAACGGTGGACGGGTCCACCTGTTTCCTGTTGCGGTGCCCGGTGTGCGCCTCGGTGACAGCGCACCATCGTTGCCCACCGACCGCTTCCACTCGCTCAGGTCGCTGTATCCGCCGCAGGCGGCGCTCCCATTGCTCCCCATCCCGAACACAGAAGTTAAGCTCATGTGCGCCGACAATACTTGGCGGGCGACTGCCCGGGAAGATAGGTAACGCGAACACCAGCCTCCAGCCTTTCGGCTGGAGGGTTTTTCTGTTTTTATAGGATTGTTTTCCCAATTATAAAAGCCCTCAAATTTGAGGGCTTTTGTTTATAGTTTCTGTTGGGAATAGAATTCTTTTACAAAGTTCTTAAAGTAATTCTGTTCAGGCGTCAGAGCCTTGTCTTTTCTCCAATAGAGCTTGGTGACCCAGGGGGTATATGGGTTGCGGATGGGGACACACCGAACCGGCTGCGTTACACGGAATATGGTGTTCTTTGTTGTAAACCCAATTCCGAGGCCTTTTGCCACCAGCTCCTGCGATACCAAATGGGAGTATGCGTTATTCTCCGGGAACGGCACATTGTTCATCTGAAACAGGGACTCTAACAGCTCGTACATAGAATATATCTTCATGGGAAGGAAGATGTTCTCGTTGCAAAGCTCTGAGATATCCACAGATTCTTGCTGGGCAAGTGGGTGATCCGGATGCAGCATGACTACCGGGTGATCTTCAAACAATGGGATGCTGTCCAGATCTTCGGCAAACCATTCGGGAAGCTTCTTTTCCGGAGCCAGCAGGAAGTTGTATTGCGAGGGCAAGCCGCTTTGTCTCAGCTTGTCCGGCGGAAGTGTTGTGCAGGACAGCGTGAAATTGGGGTTCTCTTGAGAAAAGGTCGTGAGCATATGTACCCATTCTGTTGATACCAAAAATGCAACGGATACATGACTTCCGGTGGCAGACAAGCTTTGGCGCATTTCAGATTTTGCACACTCGATGCTTGAAAAGACCTGATTGACATATTTCAAAAAGATATGGCCTTGTGCGTTTAAGGTGATCTTGTTCTTTGTGCGCTCAAACAGGGGCATACCTAGTTCTTTTTCCAGCTTTGAGATGGAGATACTCAGCGCAGGTGCTGAAACAAAAAGCAATTGTGCGGCTTCTGACAGTGTGCCTTTGTTGGCAACGGTTTTAAAGTATTTTAATTGAACGAGTTCCATAGAATCACCCGCTTATATTTTTTGAATCAATGCCAGCATTCCTTCGGAGAGCAGCTTTATGTTGGTTTTATCAAAGCAAGTATCTGCGCGTGTATGGATTTTAGAAATGTAATAACCGATCAGAGGCTTGCGCTTTGCAGCTGCGACGGCAATGGCGGTTTTGAATCCCATCTGATCTGAGGGATAATAGGTGGTCTCGGATTTGGTCAAGAGAACGGATTTGTCTTGCTTGGGCTGGAAGCAGGCAGAAAGCGTCTGCATATACTCAGAGCGCGCTGCTTTTGTCATTGCCAGGAGAATATGATCACCGTCGGCAATGCAATCAAAATTGATCAGCAGCTTATGCTTCATAGCTGTTTTGTAGCTTGCGCGAAATACGGAGGAACCCACCAGACCGATTTCTTCACCGTCGAAGAAGACGAATGCCACCTTTTTCCGCATCTGAGGTGTAAGACATTGCAGCAATTCGCAAAGCAGTATCACTCCGGATGTGTTGTCATTGGCATTATGCTTGTTTGCAGGACCAAACAGAAGCATGACCAAGAGAAAAATATAGCAGCCCAGTGCGATCAGATAGCTGGTAAGAGGGCTGACAGATAAAACGGACAGCAGAATCCCAAGAAGATAGGACAGCAAAAAGATGGGGATCACCAAAAGAATGCTATAGGCAATGGAAATAACCGGATTTTTTGGCGCGATAAAATTCGGGACCGGCATCTGTGCACAGGTGTCATAGTGTGCGCTCAGCACCAGCTTAGCCTCATTTACATCACCGATGATGAGATTTCTGCATTTTGGAAATCCCCCGGTTTGGATTTTTAAATCAGGGAAGTGGTCTTGCATCAGCTGGATAAAGCTTGTTTTTTGCGCTTTCGTTTTGCGCACCTGATACGAATCCAGGATTAATTGCGATAACGCTGTCATAGAAATCCTTCTCTCTGTAATGGCTTATAAATATAGGATAGCCCTACAAAAGCCCTTTGTCAAGAAAAAAGCCGGGGATCTCCCCGGCTTAAATCTTGTTTATGCTATCTTTTCGTATTTACCCCGTTTGCGATAGGGCGGATTTGCGGTAAAACTCAGAGCAAGGAATACCGCTGCACAGGCAAGGCTGATCTTCCAGCCGAGATCAAATATGCGGTTGCGGTAAGTGAAGCTGACGGTGTGGGTACCCTCCGGGAGGATCAGGCCGACCATTGCATCACCGATCAGGGTGATCTGTGCCGGCTTGCCATCAACGGTTGCTTCCCAGTTTCCGTCCTGGGGGATGGAGGTGTAGAGCACTCCGTTGCGGTTGCAGCGGATGGTACCTTCCACGCGTGTGCTGGTAAAGTCGGTCAGTGATAAGGTAGAGACATTCAGAATGTCGTACCCTTCCCGGAAAACCTCCTCATTCAGTACACCTGCGTGAATGGTGATCGTACCCTTTTCATCGGCTTTGCAGGTAAGGTGGATCTCGATGGTGTCTCCGGGAACCACCTGGCTTATGGCCAAAGACTGGGGAATGCTGTAGGTCTCGTTATAAAGCTCGGTACCGTTTTTCCAGAAGCTGTACTTGTTTTTCTTGGAAAGATTCAGATCAACACATACCAAGCCTGCTTTGTCCGCAACATATTTATAAACGATGGTGCCGCCAGTAGACGGCTCGGTAGTGTAAGAGCAGTATCCGGTTTGCGTTTGTGTGCGGACAGTGACATCGGTAGCGGAGATGGAAAGGTTCTTTCCTGAGATCAGGGACCAAACATCCTCCCGCAGACCGGTTGCAGCCCGGAAAAGCTGGTTTTGGAATTCCCAGGTGTTGGTATTGGTGATATCAAATGCAACATTGATCAGCTGGTTATTGGCTAAGAAGCCCAGGGGGAGATAGGCATTGTTTTCCAAAAGATGCACATTGCCGTAGTGATGCAGATCGTCGAAATAGTTGTTTTCTTCAACCTTTCCGTCCCGTGCCAGCATATACTTCAGATTCAGGAACAGATTGGAAACAGGGGAGCTTTCTTCAAAGCAGTACCGGTTGTAGGTGTCCTTTGCCCCATAGCCCAAAGCCTTCATAAACCGCGTCACCCGAACATTTGCCGAGCTGGTAAAGGCGGATATGCCGTTGTAGCCGTTAAGTGCGCCGTCGTTTAAGGTTTGGGAATGGGTGGACTCTGCCCGGAAGAACAGATTGTCCTCCTCCCGTTGGTTCATATAGCGAACCATGGATTGGGTATACTTGGTGCCCCGGGGATAGTCGGATACCAGTGTGCCGGTAAAAGCAACACCAAAATTCACCAGTGACAGGGCAAGCTCCATTACGAAAATTCCCAGCAGGGCAATGCTGCCGATGCGTCTCTGTTCATTCCGGTCGGTAACATAGGCTTTCTTTGCCTCCAACCCGGCATCCTTTTTGGGACGCTTGAGCAAATGCGGATAGACCAAAGCAGCAATATAAAGCAGCAAAAAGACTCCGTTATATACCCAGTAGACCGGATCTTTCAGCTCGTTGGCACAGAAGCAGATCCCAAGGGCCAGGACACCTGCGGTGATCACCTGCCACAGCCGGAAACGGCTTCGCAGCAGCCAGGCCCTATAGGCCATATAGATCAGCACAAAACAGTACAGGAAGCTGAATCGGTAGGGGATCATGTTGGTAAAGTGGAAACCGTGCCAAATATAATCCAACTGCCGAATAATAAAGCTGAGAATAAAGAAAAGAAGCAAGAAGACACTGCAGAGCTTGTCCCGCAGCTTCACCTGGCGACAGGTGAGGAACAGAAAGGCCAGAACCGTGGTTCCAACACCGCAGTAAAGATTGGGAAGACCTTCCTTGAAGGTGGGCTCCAGACCACCGTTCATATTGCCTGCTACCTGGCGGATGGCGTCAAGCAAGCCCAGCCAGGTGTTTTTGTCGGCAATATTCAGCCGGAAGCCTTCCGGGAACTTGTTGATGCTGGATTGGGTAGTTTGCAGCGCCGCATAAGCAGGCAGCTCCAGAATTGCGGTCATGCCAATGGCCAAAGCAGAGTACAGTGCCATGCAGCAAAGATCTGCGAAGAATTGCTTGAATCCGCGCCACCGGGAAATTTGGTAGCAGACAAAGATCAGCGCAACGAAAATACAGGTAAACAGACCAATGTAGTAATTGGAAAAAATTGAAAGGAACAGGGAGAAGGTGTACAGGATGAACCTGCGCTGTTTCAGCAGGCTGACAGTACCCAGCGCAACCAAAGGAAGCAGAGCAAAGGTGTCCAGCCACATAATATTCCACTGATAGCCCAAGGCCCAGGCGCACAGCGCATACAGGCAGCCGAAGACCGCAATGGAGAAATCCTCTTTTTTGAAAAGCTTTTTCAGAAAAATGGCGAAGAACAGACCGGCAAAACCAAGCTTGATGGGCATAAGCAGTGAAAAGTAGCCAAGAAGCCAGCTCTCCGGCACCAGGACGCTCAGTAGATTCAGCGGCGATGCCAGGTAGTATGAGATGAGGCCCAGATAATCCATGCCCATACCGACGTTCCAGCTGAACAGAAGGCTCTCACCGCTAAGCAGTGCCTTCCGGTAGGAGACAAAGAAGGGATAGTACTGGTGATACATATCGGAATAGAGCATGGAGACTTTCCCGAAGGGAATAAAGCCCCGGATGATCATCACTGCAAACATGCCCAAAACCGGAAGCAAAAACGCCAATAGCGTATGATTCCATTTTATCTTTCTGATTTGTGAAAGTTTCATAGTTTCCCCCTGAAATATGCTATTTTACAGTGTAACATATTATTTCCAAGGGGTAAAGCATTTTAACAGAAAATTCAGAAAAAACAGGCTCTCAGGCAGATGCACTGAGAGCCGGATATAGCATCACAGGATCAGACAGATCAACCCTGTGGCGCCTTCGTTGACGATGCGGCTTAAACTGCCCCGGAATTTTTCCCGGACATCAGCCGGTGTGCGCAGGAGCTTTGTGGTCAGCCCCTCGTGGATCATATCGTGGACGGATTTTCCGAAAATATTGCTTTGCCAAAGGGTCTCCGGCTCTTCTCCGGACAGATACGCAATGAGATCCCGGGACTGTTTTTCATCACCGACCATAGGGCTGATCTCTGTATCGATATCCACCCGGATCATATGAATGGAGGGAGCACCGGCACGGAGCTTCACTCCGTAAGTGCCGTTGCGATGAAGCAGCTCCGGTGTTTCCAGCTTGGTTTCCTCCGGGGAGGGCATAACGATCCCGTATCCGGTTGCCCGGACACTGGCAATGGCGTCGGCCAGCTTATCATACTCGTGCTTGGCTTGCGACAGCTCTGTAAGAAGAGACATAAGCTGTGCATCATCGTCAATGGTTAAGCCGGTTTGCTCACTGAGGACCTGATAAAACATGGCTTCCGGAAAATGCAGAGTGCATACCACCGTACCGTTGGCGGCATTGACGCTGTCGATGGACAGATCCTGGATGCTCTCCACATCAGACAGGGAAGCCAGTGTGCTTTCTGCCTGCCCAAGGGCGTGGATCTGCTCTGCGCATGTGCGCAAAGCTGTGTATAGTTCGGATTTGACCGGATGTGTGCGTTCCAGTGCGTCGATCCAGCGGGGCATATGGATCTCCAGCTGCTGCATGGGGAAGGTGTAAAGCAGCTGTTCAAGAAGCGCGCAGATGTCTTCTTTGGAAAGACTTTGACAATCGGCACAGGTAGCGGAAACACCGAACTGTGCCTGCAGTGTCTGCTGAACAGCCTGCGCGGCTTCGCTCTTTGGCTGACGGCTGTTGATCACCACAAGGAAGGGTTTTCCGGTGGCTTGCATATCTGCAATTGCCCGGGCTTCTGCTTCTGTGTAATCCGCTCTGGGGATATCCGTCACTGTGCCGTCGGTGGTGACGACGATGCCGATGGAGCAGTGCTCCTGCATCACTTTTTTCGTTCCCAGCTCAGCGGCATCGGTCATGGGGATCTCGTGGTCGTACCAGGGAGTGGTGACCATCCGCGGTACACCGTCTTCTTCTGCACCCACTGCGCCTTCGATCATATATCCCACGGAATCGATCATACGCACCCGCAGCTGCGTGGTGCCGTCGGGGGATATCTGCACAGCGTTCTCGGGAACGAATTTTGGCTCACTGGTCATGATGGTCCTGCCGGAGCCGCTTTGAGGCAGTTCATCCTTGGCGCGCTCCTTTTGGTAAGGATCGTCGATGCCGGGGATCACCAGCTGTTCCATGATCCGCTTGATCATTGTGGATTTGCCGGTTCTGACAGGACCTACCACACCGATATAAATATTGCCTCCTGTGCGAGCGGCAATGTCTGCGTAAATGTTTTCCATAGCCAGCCTCCTTTTGCGGTTTGTTCAAGGGTATGTCCGAAAAGAAAGAAATAGAACTTATGTGATTTACATATCCGCAGCAGCATGTTATAATAAGGAAAATTCAGGAGGTGTTCTTATGAAAAAAATAATTGCCGTATGGCTGGCTATCCTCATGACGGTGAGCCTGGCTGCGTGTACATCAGCGCCCCAATCCCAGCAGACGCCCCAGACGACTTTGCAGGAGGCGACCCAACAGGAAACAACAGGCAGCGAGCCTATGCCGGAAAGCTACGCTGCACTGCTGTCTGCGGTTGTTTCGGTTTTTCCAAAGGTCAGCTCTCTTGCGGAATATCAGGGCCTGAGCGATATGTACGACGGACATACGGAAAAGACGGAGATCGGCTATGCGTTGGCGGATATCGACGGTGACGGAACCCAGGAGCTGCTGCTGAAATCTATGGAGTCTCCCTTTATTTATGATGCCTTCACCCTGGTAAACGGAGAACTGAAGCAGCTTTTCAGCGGCGGTGAGAACGATTCTTACCGGCTTTATGAGGAAGGCTATATCGAGCAGCAGTGGACTCAGGGAGAAAACATCCGGGGTACAGACTATTTCCGTGTGGAGAATCAGGAACTGGTTCTTTTTGACCGAGTGGTCATGGATGTAGAGGAGGCATTTGCCCGTGGCCGTGTGGATGCTGTGGAGTCTGCTGACAGCAATGCTTGCTTCTTCCGTTCTGCCACTGCGGATAAGAAGGATTATGTTGAGATCACAGCAATGGAGGCCTTGCAGCTTCAGCAATCCTTCGGTGAGGACAACTATCAGCTGTATCCGGTGTTTACCGCCCTGTCTGAGTACGAGGGCTGATAAATCGCAGTAAAAAACCACCGGGAAAAAGCATCAATTTTCTAAAAATAGTATTTGACAAAACGATAAAAACCCTATATAATATGTAAGCACGACTATGAAGAGGGGGATACTATGCGACTGGGACTTAAGGAAATCATCCATAGCCCGGGTGCGTCGGTGTCTTTTTCGGAAAGTGTGGATCTGAGCGATCTTCAGTTTGGAACCTGCTACCCGGTGACGGAGCCTGTCATGGCGGTCGGCACAGTGCGCAACACTGCCGATGTGCTGATGATGAAGGGCACGATCTCTACCTGCCTGCACGGTGTATGTGACCGCTGCGCTGCGGACTTTACCAAGGATGTGCAGATGCCCATTGATGTGGTATTGGTTGAGGAACTATCCAATGAAGATAGCGAGGATGAGTGGGTATTCCCGCTGGAGGCTGATAGTGCGGATTTGGATGACATTGTGCGAACGGTGTTCGTGCTGAATATGGATTCCAAGTTGCTTTGCGATCCGGAGTGTAAGGGGCTTTGCTGCCGTTGCGGTAAGAACCTGAACGACGGACCCTGCGGCTGTCAGAAAGAGTTGGATCCCCGTTTTGCTGCTTTACGGCAGCTTCTCGATAAGTAATAAAGAAATGCTGCCCCAGCAGTTTGACCAAGGAGGTGTCATCCATGGCTGTCCCTAAGTGTAAAGTGTCCAGCGCCCGTCGCGATAAGCGTCGTGGTTCCAACTGGAAGCTGTCTGCTCCCAGCGTAGCAGTTTGCTCCAAGTGCGGTGAGCCCGTCATGCCCCATAGAGCTTGCAAGGCTTGCGGCAATTACAACGGTCGTCAGGTTCTGGCTGCCAAGGCTGACTAAGCGGGAAAAAAGCGTAAGCGCAGAGGAAGGCATCCGCCTTCCTCTTTTTCCTTTTCCGGGTTGCCTTTTGTATCCGGTGATGGAATGAAGACTTCCTGAATTCACGGAAAATTCATTGATTTGCACTGGAGTTTGTGTAATAATAAGCGTTATAGAGAGGAGTTGATCCCTATGGCAAAACCCTTGGTTGCCATTGTTGGCAGACCCAATGTGGGCAAGTCCATGCTTTTTAATAAGCTGACCGGTCATCGGACCTCCATTGTGGAGGATACCCCCGGTGTCACCCGCGACCGGATCTATGGTGATTGCGAGTGGTGCGGACGGTCTTTTTCTATTGTGGATACCGGTGGTATCGAGCCGGGCACAGACAGCGATATGCTGAAGTTTATGCGCCGCCAGGCTGAGATCGGCATTGAACTGGCAGATTGCATCGTGATGGTGGCGGATGTCCGCACCGGTGTCACTGCCGCGGATGTGGATGTGGCTACCATGCTCAGAAAAGCCGGCAAGCCGGTTGCACTGGCTGTGAACAAGTGCGATTCCGTCGGTCCGGTCAATCCCGATGTATATGAGTTTTACAGCCTTGGTATCGGTGACCTGTTTGAGGTGTCTGCGGTCCATGGCCACGGCACCGGTGATCTGTTGGATTGGTGTTTGGAGAATATGCCCGAGAACACAGAGCAGGATGAGGATGACGAGCTCATTAAGGTTGCCATTGTGGGTAAGCCCAATGTGGGAAAATCCAGCCTTCTGAACCGGATCCTTGGGGAAGAGCGGGTGATCGTTTCCAATGTAGCAGGCACGACCCGGGATGCCATCGACTCTGTCTTTGAAAATGAGACGGGCAAGTATTGCTTTATCGATACCGCCGGCATGCGCCGCAAGAGCAAGGTGGACGATCAGATCGAAAAGTATTCCAATATGCGCACCATCAATGCCATTGAGCGGGCAGATGTGTGCCTGATCCTCATCGATGCCAATGACGGTGTCACCGAGCAGGATACGAAGATCGCAGGCCTGGTTCATGAAGCAGGCAAAGCCGCCATTATCGTTGTAAACAAATGGGACGCGGTGGAGGATAAGCAGACCAACACCATGCGTGATAAGGAAGCGGATGTGCGTAACGGCTTGAGCTATATGACGTATGCACCGGTAGTGTTCCTGTCTGCACTGACAGGCCAGCGGGTGGACAAGCTGTATTCCGTGATCCGGGAGGTGCATACACAAAATACAAGCCGTATCACCACCGGTGCGCTGAACAGCATTCTGGCTGAAGCCACTGCCCGGGTGCAGCCGCCTTCCGACAAGGGCCGCAGATTGAAGATCTATTATATGACCCAGGCCGGAACAAAGCCGCCGCACTTTGTCATTTTCTGTAACGATGCAAGATTGTTCCACTTTTCCTACCAGCGGTATCTGGAAAACCAGATCCGCGAGGTGTTTGGCTTGAAGGGCACCCCCATTCGGATCACCATCCGGCAGAAGGGTGACAAGGAGGAGTAAGATCCATGTGGCTGTTTGTTTTGATTACGGTGATTGCCGGGTATTTCCTGGGAAATGTTAACGGTGCGGTCTGTGTATCCCATCTTTTGGGGGATGATGTGCGGACCCACGGCAGCGGCAATGCCGGTCTTACCAATTTTATCCGCAGCTATGGTGCGGGCAGATCCTTGCTTGTGATCGTCATCGATGCCGGCAAGGCGGTTTTGGCCTGCTTGCTGGGCGGTCTGCTGCTGCGCACCCACCTGGGGTATCAGACAGGTGCTGCCCTGGGCGGTGCGGCAGTGATGCTGGGCCATGTACTGCCGGTGTGCCTGGGCTTCCGGGGAGGCAAAGGCATTCTCAGCGGTTTGTTTATTGCGCTGATGGTGGATTGGCGGATCGCGGTGCTGATCCTGGCAGTGTTTGCGCTGGCATATCTGACTTCCTGGTATGTGTCTTTGGGCTCCGTGCTGGCGGCCATCACCTTTGGTGTTGGCTTTGCAGTGCTGCATTTCCATAATCCGGTGGTGATGCTCTGCGGTGTGTTCATGAGCGCTTTGGCGACATTTATGCACAGACAGAATATTCTCCGGCTGCTAAAAGGCCAGGAGCGGAAAACCAACCTTTTCAAAAAAGATAAAGAATAAGAAGATGGCAGCTGCCGGTGAGGCAGCTGCCATTTTTAAAATACCAATTTAAATCATTTCTCAAGAAGTCCTTGTGACTTCAGTTCCTCTTCGATCAGGGAACAGAACAGGTCGATTTCCTTCTGGGCACCGTTCAGGGGATTTGTGGCAACGGTGAGAAGATAAGATACATCCCTAAGGGGAATGTTGCGCACCCCATGGGTGAGTTCATACTTGGGAAAACCGGTGCCGATGGTGTAGGCCAAGCCCTTTGCCACCAAAAGCTCCCGGGCGTAGCTGCTTCGGACCGATACGGTCTTATCCGGTGACAGACGGATCACGCCCTTCAGGAAATCGTTATGCACCAGCGGATCGTGGATGTCGTCTGCGAACAGATCGTTTTCCAGTTCCTCCGGAAGGATCTCGGTGCGCTCATATAGCCGGTGTCCCGGGCCTACCTGAATAAAAACCGGAAGCGTTGCCAGCTTTTTCCAGTCTAACCCCTTTGACCTCAGCAGCGTTTCCACAGACAGAAATCGAGCCTCGTGATTCATTAAAACTACGATATCCAGTTCCAAAGCGGCCAGCTTCATAATCGCTTCCGCTGAGGTGAAGGCGTTTGCGGAGAAGGTGACAGCGTTGTTGTCCCGATAGGTTTCCACCAGGCGGACAAAGGCACGGTCCAAAGGCACATAGGCAGGCGCACTGATCCGGACATGGCGTTTTTCCATGCCACCGGCTTCCAGCATGGTGTGGTAGCTTTCGCAGATCCGGGCTGCCTGTTCGATCACATGGGCGCCCTGGACGGTGGGAGTCATGCCCTGCTTGCTGCGGATGAAAATAGGAAACCCCAGTTCACTTTCTAAAGCGGTGATGGAGGCGCTGAGGCTGGATTGTGCCAGAAAAAGCTTCTTGGCGGCACCGGAAACAGAGCCTACCCGGTAAACTTCCATTAAGTATTGTAGCTGCTGCAGTGTCATAAAACCCCCTCCTTTCTGCCAATTATAGCATACCGGGGGAAAATGTAAATACCGGAGGATTTCGAAAAAAACGAACTCCCGTTCATATAATCAGATACCCAAGCGCGGATCAATGTGATATAATGAAAGAAAAAACGCAAGGAGGATTTCTGTGGAACACATATTTTGCGCGGGCTATGCCCGTACAGACATTACGCCCAAGGAGTCGGTGCCCCTTGCCGGCTACGGCAACACCCTTTCCCGTATGAGCCAGGGCGCGTTGGAGCCGCTGATGGCGACCTGTATCGCGATCACCGATGAGAAGGATAACACAATGCTGCTGTTTACCCTGGATATGGTGGCTACCAGAGATGAATTTTGCCAGCAGGCCAGGGAGGAGATCAGCCGGAAGTTTGGAATTCCTATGCCCTCTATTGTGATCACAGCCACCCATACCCACTCCGCCCCGGACATGATGCAGAAGGAGTGCGCTGCGATCCAGAGGCATTCGGAGCGGTTGGTCGCTTTGCTGGTGGAGACGGCTGAGCAGGCCCTTTCCGACCGGAAGCCTGCCCTGCTGGAATGCGGAAAGGCATACAACGAGGGCATGAATTATGTCCGGCATTACATACTGGAAAACGGCAAGATTTTGGGAGATAACTTTGGAGACCCCACAAATGCGGTGTTCCGTGGCCATGTATCGGAAGCAGACCGGGAGATCCGGCTTGTAAAATTCCTGCGTGAGGGCGGAAAGGATATTCTTTTGGTCAACTGGCAGGCCCATCCCAACCTGGCAAGCACCATTGCCACGGAATACGGCAGAGCCAACAGACCCTATCTCTCTGCTGACTATGTAGGCGCCTGCCGCGCATATGTGGAGGAGAAGGCAGATGTGCATTTTGCGTTCTTCCTGGGAGCGGCCGGCAACTTAAATTCCCGCAGCCGCATGGATACAGAGATCGACACCCGGGATCATAACTGCTACGGACAGCAGCTGGGTGCCTATGTGCTGCAGGGCATGCAGGATCTGCAGCCGCTGAACCACGGTACGGTGGCTGCGTCCACCCAGACCCTGACCTGTCGGCTGAACCACACAGAGGACCATCTGGTGCCTGAGGCCAAAATGGTCAGAGTGGAGTGGGCAAAGAGCAACGATGCCCGAAAGTGCATGCAGCTGGGCGAGCCTTACGGCATCCACAGCGCCTATCATGCCGGTGCGATCATTGCCAAGGCAGATATGCCTACCCATACAAGCTTCGATTTGGGCGCAGGCCGGATCGGTGACCTGGGTCTTGCGTTTATGCCCTATGAGATGTTTGATACCAACGGTAAGGATGTCCGCGAGGGATCTCCCTTTGCGATGACCCTGGTGTTCAGCTGCGCCAATGGCGGCTACGCATACATTCCCAGCGCCCGCGGTTTTGAACACGGCTGCTACGAGGCGGATATGTGCCGGTACGCACCGGGCACAGCTGAGGATGCGGCACAGCTGGCAGTGTCCATTCTGCGGACGCTTCATGAGGAGGCATAACTTTGGAAGAAAAACTCTTTTTCTCTCCCGGGGAATTTCCCGGTGAAGACACCCAGGCTCTTCAGGCGGCGGTGGACGCGGCAAAGAAAGCCGATGTGTGCGTGGTAGCTGTCCAGCCCAAGGCAGACGGTACGCCCTGGCACTTAAAAGCACCGGTGAAGCTGCCGGAGGGATTTACTGTGATCGTAGACGGAGCGATCCTGGAGGCAGAGGACACTGCCTTTGTAAACAGCAATGCCGGAGTACAGCGCAACCTGGGCGGTGAGCAGAATAAGATCTTTATTCTGGGACGGCATGGGGGTGTCATCCGTGGACTTGGCAGGAAGCCTCAGATCCGCCTTTCCAATGTACGGGATTGCCGAATCGCGGACCTTGCTTTTGAAGGGGGCAGCGGTGTTTCCCTGGAGTATGTGCAATACAGCAAGCTCCAGCAGCTGAAGTTTATGGGAAGCACCTACGGTGTGACCCTTGCAGAGGGCTGCAACAACATCATCTTGGAATCCATCCTTGCGGAAACAGAGCAGGAGGCAGTTCTTGCCCGGGGCGGCAGCGGCTTCGTCATGGGAAGAGAGCCTGCTATTTGCAATTCCATCCTTTGCCGGATCCAGGCAAAGACCCGGGGCGCGTCGGCTGTTTCCCTGCAGGCAGGGGAGAATCCTCTTTATAATATCGTTTTGCGGGATGTGACCGATGATACCACCCAGGGAGAACACACGGTGGTGATCGGCGCGGCCGGTGATCCGGGACAGATCCGGGATATCACTGTCCGCGGTGTGAAGAGTCAGCGCAATGCTGTCTATACGGCAGCTGCTTGCGACGGAATGTTCTACTCCAACCTCCACTGCGTCCCAGGGGCATCTGCTTTGGTGACGGCCTTTGAAAACACCCGGCAGCTGCTGGAGGAAGAAACCATGCAGATCGTACTGCCCCAGTTCCCGGAGGAAAAACCGGACAGACCCTTTGTTACACCCAACGCACCTGACTGCATGGGCAGCAGTGACAGCGAATCCATTCAGAAGGCGGTGGACGCAGCCGCGGCACAGGGCTTGGGTCTGGTGGTGATCCCCCGGTGGAATGTGCGTCGTCAGAAGGCCTTGTGGGAGCTTGACAAAGCAGTGAAAGTGCCGTCGAATATGACGATCGTGTTTTTGCATGCGTATCTTCGCCAGGCGGATTTCTGCTATGAGAATATGTTTATCAACTCCCGGGCTTATGACAGCGAGGGCCGCTGCACTGCCCATGAGGAGCATGACCTGACCTTCAGCGGCATTGGTGATGCGGTGCTGGATGGCGGCATCCACAACGGCCTTTTGGAAAAGAACTGCAATTTGTACGGTTTTCCGGATAAACGGTTCAATGCTACAGTGCTGTTTAACAATGTGCGCAATCTGGTCCTTGAGAACTTCCAGTTCCGGCAATCCCGCTGGTACGGCACATATTTTATCCATTGTGATACCTGCCGCATCTCCAATATCGACTTTGACTATTGGGAGGATTGCTGCAACCGTGACGGTGTGGATGTGCGTTCCGGCTGCCATAATTTCCTCATCGAGAATATCACCGGTACCACCGGTGACGACACGGTGGCGCTGAACAACCTGGGCAATGACGGCAATGATGGCCGCTATGTGGAGGGAAAAGACCCGGATACGCTGAATATGGTCATCCGGAATGTCAAATCCGATGCAGGCCGCTGGTTTAATGTCCGCGTACTGTGCCAGGACCGTCACCTGGAGCAGAACTTCACCATCGATACCGTGATGGATGTGTCAAAGCCGGAGAATCAGAAGGGTGTCAATGCGGTGGTCATGATCGGCTCCCACGAGTATTTCTATAAGATCCCCTGTGAGCTGGGAGATCTTGCCCATTTGACCATCCGGGATGTGTACTCCCGCAGCCCCAAGTGCGTTTCCTTCGGCGGCTGTGGAGAGGATGTATCGGTGTCCAATATCCATGTGTATGGAGACGGAATTTGTGCCGTCAGCACCCACAAGGAAGCAAAACTGAAGGACATCCGTGTCAGCGGTGTGTTTTATAAGCGAGACCATCTGCGTCTGAAGCTGGCAGACACAGCCGACACCAACCTGGAAGGAACAAAAGCCTATGAAGGCACAGTGGTGGACTTTGTGAATCTGCAGACGGATTCTGTTTCTGTCCGCCATGTGTATGCCGATGCAGCCCGGATGGGCATTCGCCTTACCGGCAGCGCCAAGGTCGCCGTGGAGGATTTTCAGATCCGGGAGCTGGCGGACCGGCTTGGCCTGTGCGGTGGGGATTGTGAGCTGACGGTGAACGCGAAGCGGATCGAGCAGACACCTTCACTGCCCCTGTGACCGAGGAGGATAGAAAGATGAAAGAAAAATTGTTCTTTACTCCGGAGGCGTTTCCGGAACTTTCTGACAGTGCGGCCATCCAGGCAGCGGTGGACGCAGCAATACAGGAGGATATCCGTGTAGTCTGCATCGAAAAGAAAGCCGATGGCGCGCCCTGGAAGCTGGAGCAGCCTGTGCTGTTGGACTCATTTACAACGGTGATTTTGGATGGCGCATGCATTCATACTGCCGGTGTTGCCTTTACAAACAGAAATGCCCTTGACCCGGAAAGCCGCAGCCTTGCCGGGGAGCAGCAGGGGATCTGTATTCTGGGTAAAAACGGTGCGACCATTGTGGGTACAGAGCAGCCGCAGCTGCTGCTGTGCAACGCAAAAAACTGCACCCTGCGGGGGATCCGATTTACCGGTGGTCACGGCCTTCGTTTGGAGCATGTGCGCTACAGCAAGGTGCAGCAATTGCAGTTTGCCCAAAGCGTCTACGGCGTTTCTCTGACGGAAGGCTGCTGCAATAACATCCTGGAGGATATCGACGGTGTGACCCAGCGGGAAACCATTCGGTTTGTGGGAGGAGAATCCCGCCTGTGGGGACGCAGTGCAGATATATACGATACCATCCTGTGCCGCCTCCGGGCAAAATGTCAGGAAGGCTCTGCTGTGGTGCTGGATGCCGGCAGTGTCAGTATTTACAATCTGTTTTTGAGGGATATTACCGACGAAAGCTGCTGTGGCGGTGTATCCGTGCGCATCGGTGGGGATACCGATATGGAGCTGCGTGACCTTACTGTGCGCAATGTGGTCAGTAGCAGAACCTCTGTTTCCTTGAATCCTTACTGTGACGGTGTTTTCCTTTCCGGACTTTCCGGGGAAGCGCCTGTGATCCCCCGGGAGGCAACCCGTATTCTGGTCCAGGCGGGTGCACCGGAGGCGGAATTGCCTGCTATGGAGGAAGCTGACAATGCCCCCTTCATAACCCCCAATGACCCCTGCTACTTTGGCGCTACGGATGGGGAAACTATTCAGAACGCGCTGAATGCAGCGGCTGCTGCCGGGGTGAAGCTGGTGATCCCCAGAATGAATGTGCGTGCCGGGCAGATGCGCTGGGATGTGGAAAAGACCATCCTGCTGCCGGAGAATGCGCAGGTAGAGCTTTGGGACGCCCATTTGCGTCAAACGGACTTTTCTTATTGCAATCTCTTTGCCAATCAGGAAGGGGCAAATCACATCCGGATCTGCGGCGTCGGCAACGCGCTGATCGATACCGGTAAGCCCAATGGGCTGAAACTGAAAACCGCCGGCAAGCTGGGCTTTGGCCCTATCACAGACAATGCTACATTCTGCTTCCGGAATGTCCGGGGCCTTGAGATTCGGGATGTTAAGATCCACCAGAGCCGCTGGTACAGTATTTACTGCATTGGCTGCACCTATGGACAGATCCGCGATGTGGACTTGTTTGCACCGCCGATCTTCCCGGATATTGCAGGTATTCAGCTGCGCAGCGGCTGTCAGGATCTGCGCATTGAGAACATTACCGGCCTTTCCGGTGAGGATATGATCCTGATCGCCACCCAGGGCTGTGACGCTCCGGTGGACCGGAAGATCTGCAACATTCATATCCGAAATATTCTTGCAAATCCCAGCCGCTGCTACCTGGTGAACATTCTGAGCCATGACGGTGGCTGCGTGGAGAATGTGCTGGCAGAGACGCTGCTGGATAACTCCCTGGCAGAGCAGAAAAAACAGCCTTCTGCAACAGTACGCATCGGCAACAGCACCGGCTACTATGAAACGCCGGGAACGCAGGACTCTATCCGTAATATTACGGTGCGGGATCTGAACGGACGGGGTGCAAGCACTGTGGAGCTGGGAGGCTGCAGCAGCAATGTGCGGATCGAAAATCTGCATAGCTTCGGAACCTCGGAAAACAGTATGCGCACCGCACTGCCTCCTGAGTGCAGTGACTATCTGATGGCATCCATCAGCGCGGATCCTTCTGCGGTCCAGGTGGTCGGCGGTGGCGCACCGATGACCAAGATCCGTCAATGGGAGATCCAAGGCGTGTTCTTCCGCTGTGCCCAGGCCAGCCGCTATATGCGTGGAACGGCAACCAGTATCATCACGGATAAAAAGAAGTATATCGGCTTGGCACTGCAGCTGGACAGGCTGGAAACAGACGATCTGGTCCTCCGGGATGTTTACATTGACCGGGCAGGACAGGGCATCCGCCTTACGGGAAAAGCGTCGGTGCAGATCACAGGCTTCTATCCCACGGAGTTCGGCAGAGAGCCGGCTGTCTGCGGTGGCAATTGCAGCTTGCAGATCGATGGAGATGTGATCCCGGTCACCGAAATGCAGAAAATATAGTAAAAAGGGGCTTGTCTCGGTGTGAGACAAGCCCCTTTGGCAGAAACAAAAAACGCCATCGCGTTTCCGCAATGGCGTAATTGGTTGCAGGGAAATCAGACAGCCCGCTCAACCTTGTTAGAACGGAGGCATCTGGTACAAGCGTACACATGGCACGGAGTACCGTTCACAATGGCCTTGACCCGCTTTACATTGGGCTTCCAGGTTCTGTTGGAACGTCTGTGGGAGTGGGAGACCTTAATACCAAAGGTAACGCCCTTGCCACAATAATCACACTTCGCCATTCACTGCACCTCCTATCCGGAATGATTCACTCAAAACTACGCCTCAAAACAGGCGCTTACATATGATAGCAGAGATTGTAAAAAAAAGCAAGTGTTTTTTAGAAAAATTTTTGTTTTTTCAAATAAATATTGATATTAGTCGTTTCTGACAGTATAATATCCCTGGATTTGTGTGAAAGGAGGCGTTGAAAGTGTTTGATGTACACAGTGTTCCGCTGAAAACCCTGGTAGAGGAGTACCATCTGCAGATCGCCTATGCCGCCACGGACTATGAAAAGATTCGCCTGACGGTGGAGGATGTGGCACGACCCGGCCTGCAGCTGGCGGGGTACTATGACCATTTTGAGCCAATGCGCCTGCAGGTTATGGGCAATGTGGAGATCAGCTACCTGCAAAAGCTTACCGCTGCGGAGCGCGCCATGACCTTTGACCGCCTTTTCTCTTATAAAGTTCCTGCGCTGCTGATCGCCAGAAATATCACTCCGGACTCTCAGTGCCTGGAGATGGCAAAGAAGCACAATGTGACCTTGCTGCGCACCAATAAGGCCACCAGCACCATTATTTCCAATATCATCGCATACCTAAAGTCTGCCTTGGCCCCCTGCATTACCCGCCACGGTGTTCTGATGGAGGTCTACGGAGAGGGCTTGCTTCTGATGGGCGAGAGCGGCATTGGAAAAAGTGAAGCTGCCGTTGAGCTTTTGAAGCGCGGTCACCGGTTGATCGCAGACGATGCTGTGGAGATCCGCAAGGTCTCTGACAGCCTCCTGATCGGCACAGCCCCTCCTCTGATCCGCAACTATGTGGAGCTGCGGGGCATTGGTATTATTAATGTTGCGAAATTGTTTGGTATGGGCGCTGTGAAAGCGGAAAACGAGATCAATTTGGTGGTAAATATTGTTCCCTGGGATCAGCAGAAGGTCTATGACCGGATTGGTGTGGATGATCAGCATATGGAGATCCTGGGCGTGGAAGTGCCCATGAACACGATCCCCATTACCCCCGGCAGAAATCTTGCGGTGATCCTGGAGGTGGCGGCAATGAATAACCGCCAGCGTAAGATGGGTTATAATCCTGCACTGGAGTTTACCCAGCAGATGGACAATTATTTCGCGGATAACCAGCAGGGGAGTCTGTAAACTATGAAGGAATTTACCATCGGTCCTAACGATGCCGGCCAGCGGTTGGACAGGTTTTTGGCAAAGGCGGTGCCGCTGCTTCCTGCGTCCCTTGCCCAGAAGTATATCCGCATCAAGCGCATCAAGCGAAACGGCACCCGGGCAGAGCGGGATACCCGCCTGGAAACAGGAGATGTTCTCCAGCTTTACATCAACGATGAGTTTTTTGATAAGCCCCGGGAGGACAATGCCTATTTGACGGTTGCTGCACCGAAGCTGAACATTGTCTATGAGGATGCCCATATCCTCCTGGTAGATAAGCGCCCGGGTCTTGCGGTACATCCCCACGACGGGGCGGAGTACGGAAGGACCCTCATCGACCATATCCAGGCCTATCTTTATCAAAAGAAGGAGTGGAGTCCCCGGGGAGAGAATGCCTTTACACCTGCACTTTGCAACCGGATCGACCGAAACACAGGGGGCATTGTCATTGCTGCAAAAACAGCGGAAGCTCTTCGGGTCATGAATCAGAAGATCAAGGACCGGGAGATGGATAAGCGGTATCTTGCTGTGGTGGAAGGAACACCCAAACCATTAAAGGGCAGCCTCCGGGGCTACCTGTTTAAGGACGCCAAGAAAAATAAGGTCTTTGTGTCGGATAAACCTCAGCCCGGAGCAAAAACCTGTCAGACCAACTATGCGGTACTGCAGAGCAAGGCAGGTCTTTCTTTGGTGGAGTGCGAGCTGATCACCGGCAGGACCCATCAGATCCGTGCCCAGTTTGCCCATGCAGGCCACCCTCTGCTGGGCGACGGAAAGTACGGGAAGCTGGATAAGCGTTACGACCGGAATTACCAAGCGCTCTACTCCTATAAGCTGACCTTCTGGTTTACCACCGATGCCGGGAGTCTTGACTACCTCAATGGAAAAAGCTTCCAGGTACAGCAGGTGGATTTTGTGGGAGAATATTTCCCGGATGCGCGCATTTAAAAACTGCCTCACTTTTGAAGTGAGGCAGTATATTTTTTATAGAGCTTCTGTAATGGTCCCACCGCCGATGACCAGGTCATCCTGATAAAGCACCACGGTTTGCCCGCTGGTAATGGCGCGCTGGGGGTCGTCAAATACCACCCTTGCAAAGCCGCCTTCCTCCGGGTAAACGGTGGCGGGCTGCTCGGTATGCCGGTAGCGGATCCGGGCAAGGACACGCATTGGTTCTGTCAGCCCGGCAATGGCGATCCAATTCCAGTTGTTGGCCCGCAGGGTGGTTTTGAAAAGCGCTTCGTTGGGTCCAACGGTCACGGTGTTGGCTTCCATATCCTTGCTGCACACATATACAGGTGCGCCCATAGCTAAACCCAGGCCCTTTCTCTGACCGATGGTGTAGCCGATGGCACCGGAATGTGTGCCAACTTTCTTTCCGCTTTGATCCAGGTAGTCACCGGAGGGGTAGGCCTTGCCGGTATACCGGCTGATAAACTTCCGGTAATCCCCGTCGGGAATAAAGCAAATATCCTGGCTGTCCTGCTTTTTGGCATTGAGGAAGCCCTGGTCCTGTGCGATCTGACGCACCTGCAGCTTGGTCAGAGCGCCCAAAGGGAACAGGGTGTGCGCCAATTGCTCCTGGGTCAGACAGGAGAGGAAATAGGATTGATCCTTACTCAGATCCGTGGCCTTTTTCAGAAGATATCGGCCGGAGGTTTGGCAAAACTGGATCTTTGCGTAGTGGCCGGTGGCGATATACCCACAGCCGGCAGCCAAAGCCTCCTGCAGCAGTGCGTCAAATTTCAGAAAGCGGTTGCAGTAGATGCAGGGGTTGGGTGTTCCGCCGTCTTCGTAGCAGCGCACAAATGCGTCTACCACCTGCTTTTGAAACAATTCGCAGTAGTCAAAGGAGGAGAAGGGGATGTTCAGCCGCTGCGCAACAGCCTGCGCATCCTTCACAGCATCGGTAGGGGCATCCAGCAGCTTGTCGCATAATTGCATGGTTGCGCCCGTGCATGCATAGCCTTCCTGAAGCATCAGCCAGGCGGCAACAGAACTGTCCACACCGCCGCTCATGGCGATCATTGCTTTTTTGTGCATGAAGCTCACTCCTTTCTCGTAGGTGGTTCGATTGTAGCACACACCGGCCGGAAAAGCAAACGGTTTTCCGGCACTGGACAAAATATTTATGTCAACTGATACAAAATGTGCCGGATTTCTTGAAAAACATCCAAAATATAACAAATTACCCAACTTTTGCTTGCGATAAAAAGTTACAAATCGTAATTTATTGAAAAATAGGGCTTGCATCGTGCCGATTGCTTTGTTATAATGGAAAGGAAACAACTGTGAAAGGAGCTGGCCACTGGAATGAAGAGAATACTGAGTCTTTTGCTGGCCGCTGCCATGCTTTTGACGGCTATGGCCCTGTGCGTGTCGGCAGAGACCATACTGACTGCCAGCGATGATGTGATCCGGGTGCTGAAGGCGGAGGAAGGCTTCAGCCGCACCCCCTACTGGGATTATGCACAGTGGACCGTAGGCTACGGCACCCGCTGCCCGGATGACAAGCTGGAGGAGTACCGGCAGAACGGCATCCCGGAGGAGGAAGCGGAAGCGCTTCTCAGAACCTTTGTCACCCGGTTTGAATCGGAGATCTACGGCTTTATTAACAGAACCGGCGTGGTGCTGTCTCAGAATCAGTTTGATGCGCTCTTGCTGTTTTCCTATAACTGCGGATCGTCCTGGTCCTACGATGCATCCGGCGGGCTGTACAATGCCGTCAGAAACGGTGCTACGGGCAATGAGCTGATCGACGCATTCAGCCGCTGGTGTAATGCCGGTGGGCAGATCCGAAGCTACCTGCTTCGCCGCCGCCTGTGCGAGGCAAATATGTACTTAAATGGCGAATATTCCCAAACACCTCCGGAGCATTATGGCTATGTGCTGTATGATGCCTGCGGTGGCACCAGCAGACCGAACATTCAGGGCTATGATACAAAGCTTACCGCGCAGATCATTCCCACACCCACTTATGAAGGCTATGTCTTTGACGGCTGGTACACAGTGGATGGCGTGAAGGTCACGGTGCTGGACAGTTCCGTGAAAAACACCCGGCTGTATGCCCACTGGTTGGACGCAGAGGGCAACGCCCCCTCCCAGGAGACCCCGGAGGGGGTGAAGGTGGAGGTCACCGCTGACGAAGTAAACATCCGTCAAGGTCCTGCCATTGATTTCCCGGTGATCGGCAGAGCCAATCGCGGAGATACTCTGATCATTACGGAAACTGCGGAAGGCAGCGGCTACACCTGGGGAAAATGTGCAGCCGGCTGGATCTGCATGGACTATACCCAGCAGGTGCAGGAACAGACTCCTGAGGAGCCTGCTGAGCCCACGGAACCTACTGAGCCCAGTGCGCCCACTGAACCGGAAGAACCTGCCCAGCCGGAAACACCGGAGCCCCGGAAGGGAACGGTAAAGGTCAGTGATTCCCTGCGTGTGCGCAGCGGTCCCAGCACCGGCTACGAAGTGGTGAATTGGCTGAAAAACGGCACAAAGGTGGAGATCCTGGAAGAGAAGATCGTGGGCGCCATGATCTGGGGCAGGATCCAAGACGGCTGGATCAGCCTGGACTATGTGGAGTTTGACACCCAGGAAGAGGAGGAACCGGAGCAAACGCCTCCCGCTGCACAGCCTCCCGAAGCGCAGCCTCCCGAAGCGCAGCCTCCCGAAACGCAACCCCCTGCCACACAGCCTCCTGCCACCGAACCGCCTGCCACAGAGCCGGAGCAAGAGCCTGTTCTTACCGGCACTGTGAATGTCAAAGATTTCCTGCGGGTGCGGGAAAAGCCCACCACGACCTCTTCGGTGGTTGGCTATCTGTCACCCAAGACCCGTGTGACCATTACCCAGACCAAGGATTCGGAATCCATGCGCTGGGGCAAGACGGAAAAGGGCTGGATCAGCCTGGACTATGTGATCCTGGATAAGGCCCAGACCGAGCAGGAGAAGGAAGTGCTCACCGGTACGGTAAAGGTCCAGGACTTCCTGCGGGTGCGGAACGGCCCGGGAACATCCTATGCGGTTGCCGGCTACCTGTCTGCCAATGCAAAGGTGCAGATCACAGAAACCCGCACCGTGGGTGCAACCCGGTGGGGCAAGACAGAAAAGGGCTGGATCAGCCTGGATTATGTGGTGCTGGACCGGGAAGAGGTAAAGCCGGAGAAACCCCAGAGCGTTACCAAGACGGTGCGTGCCGATTGCCTGCGGATCCGCAGCAACCCCGGAACCGGAAATCCTGTGGTTGGCTACCTTTACGAAGGTGCTAAGGTGGAGATCCTGGAAACCCAAAAGGTAAACGGCACTGCATGGGGCAGAACCGTTAAGGGTTGGATCAGCATGGACTATGTGAAATAAAAAGAAAATGCTTTGGGCAGCAATGCCCAAAGCATTTTTTGTTATCCCAGGAAATATCCCATTACCAGCATCAGGCAGAAGCCTGCCAGCAGGGAATAGGTGACGCCTCTTGTTTCACTGTGATGTGTTTCCGGGATCATTTCATCGCTGATCACGTACAGCATCGTGCCGCCGGCAAACGCCAGCGCAAAGGGCAGGATCGCGGAAGAAAGGCTGACGGCGAAGTAGCCAAGGAGCGTTCCTAAAACCTCGACGACACCGGTCAGCATGGCGTACAGGAAGGTGCGTCCGGGACTCATGCCGGCAGCCAGCATCGGTCCGATGATCACCATGCCTTCAGGAATGTTTTGCAGCGCGATGCCGGCGGCAATGGTAAAGGCGTGAGCGTTATTTCCGCTGCCAAAGCCGACACCTGCGGCAATGCCCTCCGGAAGGTTGTGGATGGCAATGGCCATTACGAACAGCAGGACCTTGTTCAGCTTCTTTGCATCCTGCGGGTGCTGCTCCTGCTCCACACCGGCAAGCCGGTGCAGGTGGGGAACCAATTTGTCCAGCAGGTTCAGAAAGAATGCGCCGCTGAAGATGCCTGCCACGGTGATCAGAACCGGAACAGGACCCGGATGCTCCAGTGCCGGAAGGATCAATCCTGTAATGGCGGCACAAAGCATAACACCGGCGGCAAAGGAAAGAACAATATCACTGAATCGGTGGGAGATCTTCTTGAAGATAAAGCCCAGAACCGAGCCAAGAACGGTGGCACCGCCGACACCCAAAGCGGTGAGTAAGACGATCTGCATAGCATCAACTCCTTTTGTTCTATTATATTATCCGGTTTGGGTAAAGTCAATTTATAAAAACTGCCGGACAAATGCATCCGACGCTTGCATTTTTTCGTGTTTGCAAGTATAATAAATTGAATTGTTATACTTATTTTGGAAGAGGTTTTGCTGTGTATTTAAAATCATTGGAAGTGCAGGGCTTTAAGTCCTTTCCGGATAAAACCCTGATCCGGTTTGGCGACGATATCACTGCCATCGTCGGCCCCAACGGCTCCGGCAAATCGAATATTTCAGATGCCATCCTGTGGGTAATGGGTGAGCAGAGCACAAAGACCCTCCGGGGTGCGAAAATGGAGGATGTGATCTTTGGCGGCACACAGAAGCGTGCAGCGGTGGGCTTTGCCGAAGCGACTCTTACCCTGGACAATACAGACCGTGCGCTGCCCTACGAGGCAGACGAGGTCATGGTGACCCGTCGGTATTACCGCAGCGGTGACAGCGAGTACTATATCAACAAGCAATCTGCCCGCCTGCGGGATATCCATGAGATGTTTATGGATACCGGCCTGGGCAGAGAAGGCTATTACAATATTGGACAGGGCAGGATCGATGAGATCCTTTCTCTGAAGAGTGCGGACCGCCGGGAGATCTTTGAAGAGGCGGCGGGTATTTCCAAGTACCGTCACCGCAAGGAGGAGACCGAGCGGAAGCTGGCACACACGGAGGATAACCTGCTGCGTATCGGTGACAAGGTTTCGGAGCTGGAACTGCAGCTGGAGCCTTTGCAGCAGCAGTCCGAGAAGGCGAAGAAGTATCTGCAGCTGAAGGAAGAACTCCAGGGTGTAGAGGTTGCCGTGTGGCTGGACACCCTTGACAAGCTTTCTGCAGCCGCCAAAAAGGCGGAGGAGGACTATGCCTCTGCATCCTTTGTGCTGCAGCAGGCACATGAGGATCTGGACAAGCTGTATGCCCAATCGGAGCAGCTGGGTGAATCCCTGCGTACCCGTGACGGTCAGCTGGAGGATATTCGCGTCCAGGTGAATCTGCTGGAGGCCAACCATCAGCAGCTGGACGGCCAGATGGCGGTGCTGCAGGGCAATATTCAGAACAATGATGCCAACATAAAGCGCATTGAAGAAGAACTCCAGGGGCAGGAAGACCGCAGCGGCGGCATTGCTGCCCAGTTGGACCAGACCAATGCCCGTATCGGACAGATCGAAAAGGCACTGGAAGAGAAGCGCGCCTGCCTGCTGCAGCTGCAGCAGGAAATGGCTGCACTGACAGCCAATGCCCAGGGAATCACAAAACAGTTCCTGGAGCTGCGGGCAACGGAAAGCAATCTGACGGCAGACATTGCCGGCAGGGAAGCGGATATGCATGCCCTGGAAGAAAGCCTGCAGCAGAGCGGAGAACGTCTGCAGCAGCTCAATGCAGATATTCAGGCCGGCACTGCCCGGGAAAAGGAAGCCCGGCAAGCTCTGGAGGCTTGCCGTAAGGAGCTTTATAAAGCCCAGGAGGAGATCCAGGCTGCCAACAATGCCATCACCGGATATACCATGCGCTATGACGGAAGAGCCAAGCGTGCGCAGACTCTGCAGGAGGAGCTGCGGGAGATCACCGCAAAGCTGGACGGTGTGCAGGCAAAGCTGCGGGTATTCCGGGCAATGGAACGGGACTATGAAAGCTATCAGAAATCTGTGCGCATGGTCATGCAGGAGTCTCAGCGGGGCGCACTGCGCAATGTCCACGGACCGGTATCCAGATTGATCCGCACAGAGGACGAGTATACCGTTGCCATCGAGATCGCCCTGGGCGGTGCGATGCAGCAGGTAGTGGTGGAGACCGAGCAGGATGCAAAGTCTGCAATGGCTTATTTGAAGCGTACCGGCATTGGCCGTGCAACCTTCCTGCCCATTGCGGTGATGCGGGGAAAGGACCTGAAGGAAACAGGCCTGGAGCGCAGCCGCGGCTTTGTGGGGATCGCGTCGGAGCTGATCCAGTATGACAAGCGCTATGATGGGATCATGCGCTATCTTTTGGGCAGGACCGTGATCGTTGAGACCATCGATGCGGCTATTGCCATGGCCCGCCAGTATCAGAACCGGTTTAAGATCGTTACCCTGGATGGCCAGGTGGTCAATGCCGGTGGCTCTATGACCGGCGGTGCTGTCAATAAAGAATCCGGCATTTTAAGCCGTGCAAATGAACTGGAAAAGCTGACCCGGCAGGAAAAGGAGCTGGAGGCAAAGCGTCAGGAGTGTCAGACGCAGCTTCAGGAAGCCCAGCGGTCCCTGGACCAGGTGGAGTTCCAAATGAATGCCGCCAGAGACCAGCTTCGTGAGGCGGAAGACCAGGTCCTTCGTCTGCAGGGACAGGAAAAGCAGCACGAGATCATGGTCCAGGCCATTGAGGATGCAATGAGCTCTGCCGGCAGGGAGAAAGAGACCCTGGATGCCCGGGAACGCAGTGACGCAGAGCGTTATGCCGCCCAAAAGGCAAAGGTCCAGGTGTTTGAGCAGCAGCTGCAGGCAACGGTGCAGAAGCTGGAATCTCTGGAGTGCAGCCAGCAGGATGCCTCCCAGACCATGTCTGAGCTTGGGGAAAAGATGACCGCTGCCAGAACAGAAGAAGCTGCCCTGGAGGCAGAGAAGAGCACGGCACTGAACCATATGGAGAATCTGCGCACCTTGCGTTCGGATATGGAAGGTGACCGGGAAAAGAAGCTGGCGCTTATGGACAATATCCGTGAGGAATCGGACCGTCTGCGGGCTGAGATCCGGGCACTGCAGCAGCGCCAGCAGGACAATGACGAGAAAACCGCGGCAATGCGCGGCTCTATGGAGGAAGCGCTGAAGCAGCGGGCGGATACAGAAGCCTCCAAGACCCGCAGCGAACGCCAAGCCCAGGAGAAGAACAAAGACATTCTTACCATGGAGCGGGCCTGCGCCAATCTGGAGCAGAAGAAGATCACCACTGCCATGGAGGAGCGGCAGATCATTGACAAGCTTTGGGATTCCTATGAGCTGACCCCCGGCACGGCTGTGGAAAAGCGCGGACAGATCGAGTCCGTTGCAGCAGGCAACCGTCGGGTGGCAGAACTCAAGCGTAAGATCTCTGCTCTGGGCACACCCAACCTGGGTGCCATCGAGGAATATGCCCGGGTCAATGAGCGCTATACCTATTTGGTGGAACAGCGGGACGATGTTTTGAATTCCAAGCGGGAGCTGGAGAGCATCATCCGCAATATCACCCAGGAAATGACAACGATCTTTGTGGCGGAATTCCAAAAGATCAACCACCATTTCGGTGTGGTGTTTGAAGAGATGTTTGGCGGCGGTAAGGGTCAGCTGATCCTGGAGGACCCGGAAGAGCCCCTTACCTGCGGCATTGAGATCCGTGTGCAGCCTCCCGGAAAGCAAGTCAAGACCATTACGCTGCTCTCCGGTGGTGAGAAAGCATTTGTGGCAACGGCACTGTACTTTGCTATTTTGAAGGTACGGCCGACACCCTTCTGTCTGCTGGACGAGATCGATGCAGCACTGGACGACCGCAATGTTGAGCGCTTTGCATCTTACCTGCATAACCTGAGTAAAAATACGCAGTTTATCGTCATTACCCACCGTCGCGGCACAATGGAAGCATCTGATGTGCTCTACGGTGTGACCATGCAGGAGCAGGGCGTCAGTAAGCTGCTGCGTCTGGATTTGAACCAGATGGAGCAGTATTTGGGAATCGTGGAATAATTGAGGGATAAATACATGGGTTTTTTTGATAAGATCAAAGCAGGTCTGGAAAAAACGCGCAATGCCCTGAGCAATACACTGGGCAGCGTGTTTTCCGGATTTTCGGAAATCGATGATGATTTCTATGACGAGCTGGAGGAGTGCCTGATCCTGGCGGACCTGGGTGTGGACACTGCGGTGAAGGCCACCGAGCTTTTGAGAAAAGAAGTGAAGGCGCAGCACCTGAAGACTGCTGAGGAGGCCCGCAGTGCGCTGAAGGCCATCCTGGTGGATATGCTGAATGTGGGCGCTACCGAGCTGAACATCGGCAAAAAGCCGGCTGTTGTTCTGGTGATCGGTGTCAACGGTGTTGGCAAGACCACCACCATTGGCAAGCTGGCTACCCAGCTGGTCAAGGAGGGCAAGCGCGTTCTTTTGGTGGCGGGTGACACCTTCCGTGCAGCGGCAGCGGATCAGCTGGAGATCTGGGCCGGCAGAGCCGGCGCTTCCATTGTGCGCCAAAATGAGGGCGCAGATCCTGCGTCTGTGGTATACGACGGCATCCAGTCAGCAAAGGCGAAGGATGTGGATGTGATCCTGGTGGACACTGCCGGGCGTTTGCACAACAAGCAGAATCTTATGAACGAGCTGAATAAGATCAGCCGGATCGTGGAGCGGGAGCTGCCGGAGGCCTCCAAGGAGGTCCTGCTGGTGCTGGATGGCACCACAGGTCAGAACGGTCTGATCCAGGCGAAGGAATTCAAGCAGATCGCCGGTGTGACAGCAGTGGCGCTGACCAAGCTGGACGGCACTGCCAAGGGCGGCATCGTGATCGCTGTGGCTGATACACTGCAGATCCCTGTAAAGTATGTGGGTGTCGGTGAGCAGGCAGATGACCTGATGCCCTTCGTGGCTGCCGATTTTGTGGAGGCGCTGATTTGATATGAGAGTCGTATTGGCCAGTAAGAATAAGCACAAGCTGGAGGAGATCAGCAAGATCACCGAGAAGTTCGGCATTACCCTGGTCCTGCAGTCTGAGCTGGGTGTTGATATTGATGTGGAGGAAAACGGCTCTACCTTTGAAGAGAATTCTCTGATCAAGGCGGAAGCTGTGATGAAGGCAACGGGCCTGCCTGCCCTGGCGGATGACTCCGGTATCGCAGTGGATGCGCTGAACGGAGAACCGGGCATCTATTCTGCCCGTTACGGCTTTGACGAAAGCCTGGACGATTGGGGACGGCTGCAGCTGCTGCTGAAGAACACAGAGCATGTTCCCGATGGCCAGCGCCAGGCGCAGTTCGTTTGCGTGATCAGCTTTGTGACCCCGGAGGGACAAGTTATCCAGGCCCGGGGAGAGATCCACGGAGAGCTGTGCAGAGAGCCTGCCGGTGAAAATGGATTTGGATATGATCCGATCTTCTACTATCCGCCCTTGGGCAAAACCACAGCGGAGCTGAGCCCGGAAGAGAAAAATCAGGTTTCTCACCGTGCCAATGCTCTGAAGCTGTTTTACGAAAAGATGAAGGAGGCAGGTTATGCTGACAAGTAAAGAACGGGCAGAACTGCGCGCCCAGGCCAACACCCTGGAGACTACACTCATGGTAGGCAAGGGCGGTGTGACCGATGCCTTGATCGCGGAAGCGGAGAATCAGCTGGATTCCCGGGAATTGGTGAAGGGCAAGGTGCTGGAAGGCGCTATGATGACACCTCGGGAGGTCAGTGATGCCATCTGCGAAGCCACCGGTGCTGACGGTGTGGCTGTGATCGGCACGAAGTTTGTGATCTATCGATTCAGTGAGAAGCTTCAGGCGGAGCGGAATCAGACAGGCCGTGCCAAGAAAAAGACGGTGTCGGTAGCCAAGGCAAACCCTGTGCGTAAGGGTGCTCAGGCCCGCCGACAGGCTGCGAAAAAGGTGCGCGAGCAGCGCAATGAGTATTTCCGTCAGATGGCCATTGATAAGGCCATCGAGCGTGACAGAGAGCGTCAGCTCCGGGAGAAGCAGTAACGGGAAACGCTTCACTGACAAGGGGGAATTGCTATGGAAAGGATCGGTATATACGGCGGTACATTTAACCCACCGCACTTGGGTCATGTAAAGGCTGCGGCTTACGGAGCGCAGGCTCTGGAGCTTTCTGCGCTTTTGGTGATCCCAGCCTGCATCTCTCCCCATAAAGAATTACCCCCCGGATCTCCCACTGCCCGGCAGCGCCTGGACATGGCGCAGCTGGCATTTTCCCAAATTCCGTCGGTGCAGGTCTCTGACCTGGAGCTGCGCCGGGGCGGCACAAGCTACACCTATGAGACCATAGAGGCGGTAAAAGAGAAATATCCCCGGCAGGAGCTCGTTTTGTTTGTGGGCACGGATATGTTCCTGTCTCTGCTTAGCTGGAAAGAGCCGCAAAAGATCCTGAAGAATGCGTCCATCGCGGTTTTCTTCCGCGGACAGAAGGATGAGCAGGCACAGATCCTGGAGCAGAAGCTGGCGCTGGAGGCCCAGGGGGCGAAGGTCTACCTGGTGGAAAATCCGGTTACCGCCATCTCTTCCACAGATCTGCGCCGCCTGATCGCATTTCAATGTGCAGATGCCTTCCTGCCGGAAAAGGTGCTGGAATACATTCAAAAGGAAGGTCTGCTGGGTGCTTGCCGGGATTTAAAGGGACTATCCGAGGAAGCGCTGACCGAGGTGGTATGCAGCCTGTTGGCACCCAAACGGGTCCCTCATGTGCTGGGCTGCCGGGAGGCAGCGGTAGCCCTGGCAAAGCGCTGGGGAGCGGATGAAACCGATGCGGCCCGGGCTGCACTGCTGCACGATATCACCAAGGCACTGGACGGACCGCTGCAATTGACTTTGTGTCATGCATATGGTATAATTTTAGACAATTTTTCAGCCCAAAATCCCAAAACCCTCCATGCGCTGACAGGCAGTGCGGTGGCACAGCGGATCTTTGGCGAAAAGGATTCGGTGGTGTCTGCCATCCGCAGCCATACAACGGGAAAAGCGGATATGACGCTGCTTGAAAAAATCATTTATGTGGCAGACTATATGGAGCCAAACCGAGATTTTGAAGGGGTCGGGCATATGCGGACCCTGGCCTATTCTGATCTGGACGGTGCGCTGGCTATGGGCCTTGAGATGACCCTTGCGCTGCTGAAGGAACAGGGCAGGGAAATATCTCCGGAGTCTGCCCAAGCTTTGGCTTGGCTTAAAAGTATCAAAAATACGCCTTTGAAAGGATGAAACCCTATGTTAACTGCAAAAGAAGTGGCCTATGAGGTCACCAAGGCGCTGGATAGTAAGAAAGGTATCGATATCAAGCTGATCAAGATCGATGAGATCTCCAGCCTGGCGGATTATTTTATTATCTGCACCGGTACATCCAATACCCATGTAAAAACGCTGTGCGACCACGCAGAGTATGTTTTCGAGCAGCTGGGTGAGCCGATGCTGGGCCGTGAAGGACACCGGGGAAACACCTGGGAACTGCTGGACTTCGGCAGTGTTGTGGTCCATGTGTTTACCGAGGAAGCCCGGGAATTCTATTCCCTGGAGCGTCTGTGGGCAGACGGCAAGCAGATCGATCTGAGTGACATCGTCACTCCGGAATAAGGAAAGAGGTAGAAAAGACCATGAATTACGAGCATTCCGCCGTTGAGGCTAAGTGGCAAAAATACTGGGAGGAGAACCAAACCTTCCATACCGATGTATGGGATTTCTCCAAGCCCAAATACTATGTGCTGGATATGTTCCCGTATCCCTCCGGTGTCGGTCTGCATGCGGGCCATCCCGAGGGCTACACGGCTACAGATATCATGTCCCGTATGAAGCGCATGCAGGGCTATAATGTGCTGCACCCCATGGGCTATGACTCCTTCGGTCTGCCTGCGGAGCAGTATGCGGTCAGCACAGGCAACCATCCCAACGGCTTTACCCAGACCAACATCAAGACCTTCTCCGGACAGCTGAAGGAGCTGGGCTTTGACTACGATTGGTCCAAGTGTGTAGCGACATCCGATCCTGAGTTCTATAAGTGGACCCAGTGGATCTTCAAAAAGCTCTACGAGGCAGGCTACGCAAAGCGCATTGAGATGCCGGTGAACTGGTGCGAGGAGCTGGGCACGGTGCTTGCCAACGATGAGGTCATCGACGGCAAGTCCGAGCGTGGCGGCTATCCCGTTGTGAAGAAGATGATGATGCAGTGGGTCATCGACCAGCCTGCCTTTGCGGAAAAGCTGCTGGAGGGCCTGGAGGAGATCGATTGGCCGGAATCCACCAAGGAGATCCAGCGCAACTGGATCGGCAAATCCACCGGTGTTGAGGTGGATTTCAAGCTGGTGGGCGGCGGAGAATTCTCCATTTACACCACCTGCATTGAAACCATCTACGGCATTACCTTCATGGTCCTGGCACCGGATGGAAAGATCGTCCAGAGCCTGATGGACCGCATTGAGAACAAAGAAGAAGTGGAGGCCTATATCAAGGCAGCCGCAGCCAAGAGCGAGATCGACCGCACGGACGCCACCAAGACCAAGTCCGGCTGCCCCCTGAAGGGCATCTATGCCATCAACCCGGTCAACGGCAAGGAAGTTCCTGTGTTCATCGGTGACTTTGTCCTGGGCAATTACGGCACAGGCGCTGTCATGGCAGTTCCCAGCCACGACCAGCGTGACTTTGAGTATGCCCAGGTCCATAACATCCCCATGATCCAGGTCATCGAGGGAAGAGATGTTTCTGAGTGCGCCTTTGAAAAGCAGGATTATCTGGGCAAGGGCTGCCGTCTGTGCAACTCTGAGGAGTTTACCGGCCTGACCGTGGAAGAGGCAAAAGAGGCCATCACCTGCAAGCTGGAAAAAGCCGGTGTTGCCAGAAGAAAGAATAACTACCACTTCCGCGAGTGGATCTTTGCCCGTCAGCGTTATTGGGGCGAGCCTGTTCCCTGTGTATACACCGAGGACGGCGAGACTGTGTTCCTGCCGGATGAGGAGCTGCCTGTGATCCTGCCCGTCCTGGAGGATTACAAGGGCAAGGGCGGCAAGGCACCCCTGGAGAATGCACAGGAGTGGAAGCATTATGACAAGAACGGGCTGAAGGGTCTGCGTGAAACCTCCACCATGCCCGGCAGTGCCGGTTCTTCCTGGTACTTCCTGCGCTATATTGATCCCAAGAACGATAAGGCCTTCTGCGATCCCAAGCTGGCAGAGCACTGGATGCCTGTTGACCTGTATATTGGCGGTCCGGAGCATGCTGTCGGCCACCTGATCTATTCCAGAATTTGGAACCGCTTCCTGTACGACAACGGTCTGTCTCCTGTAAAGGAGCCCTTCAAGAAGCTGGTCCATCAGGGCATGATCCTGGGCGAAAACGGCATCAAGATGGGCAAGCGTTTCCCGGAATTTGTAGTCAACCCCAGCGATGTTGTCCGGGAGTACGGTGCAGACACCCTGCGTCTTTACGAGATGTTTATGGGTCCCCTGGAGGTATCCAAGCCTTGGAGCACCACCGGTGTTGCCGGTGCCAAGAAGTTCATCAACCGTGTATGGAACTTCTTCACGGAAGCTGCCAATATCACCGATACCGATGATGGCAAGCTGACAAAGATCTACCACCAGACGGTCAAAAAGGTTACATCTGACTTCGAGGCGCTGGGCTTCAATACCGCAATCGCACAGATGATGGTATTTGTAAATGAAGTCTATAAGAACGGCACTTGCCCCAGAGAGTATGCAGAGGGCTTTATCAAGATGATCTCCTGCATTATTCCCCATGTGGGTGAGGAGATCTGGCAGCTTCTTGGCCACGATACGACCATTGCCTACGAGAGCTGGCCCGAGTATAGTGAGGAAAAGTGTAAGGACACAGAGATCACCATGGCTGTCCAGGTCAACGGCAAAATGCGCGGCACTGTGATGATGGATGCCGACCTGGATAACGATACAGTTGTTGCCAATGTTATGGCGGATGAGAAGATCGCCAAGTTCCTTCAGAAGCAGGGCGGCAGCGTGATCAAGACGATCGTTGTCAAAAATAAGCTGGTGAATCTGATTGTTAAGTAAGTTATTTCCCAGAAATTGATTATTTTCCGGAAAACTATCTTGACAATTTGGAGAAAAAAGTTTATAATAATCCAGCCTGATTAGCAGGCCCTGAACGCATCCTGGAATGAGCCGGATGCCATCGGAGGGAGGGAAAACAATGTCTGAAATTCGCGTCAAGGAAAACGAATCTCTGGAAAGCGCTCTGCGCCGTTTTAAGCGTAGCTGTGCCAAGGAGGGCGTTATCGCTGAAGTTAAGAAGCGCGAGCATTATGTCAGCCCCAGCCTGAAGCGTAAGCAGAAGTCTGAAGCTGCCCGTAAGAACAAGAGAAAGTTCTATTAATTTTTCTCCCTGTCTTATTATTGCTCAAAACCCCGCAGACATTTGTCTGTGGGGTTTTTGCTATTACAGAAACAGCAGCGGTTGCGTACAACCGCTGCTGTATTTTTTGCTTATGCAAAATGCATTGCACCAAATCGTGAGGGGTTATGAAATGCGCATTTTTGCGGTACTACCGGGCACCAGCAAAGATAATGCTTGGGCTCTTTTAAACTGCCGCACTTGTAGCAGTTTGCCTGAATGGTTTTGCCGGAGGCAGGGGAGTACTCCGGGAAGAAACGACGCACAAAGGCGTGGGGGATCGCGTAGGTGACTTTCCAACCGTTTTGTGTGTATTCTGCCTTGGGGGCAAGTATAGGTTCTTCCTGAATTAAGCGCACCAGTTCCTGTACGCTAGGACCAAAACCCAAATACATGGCGCCGTTGGGATTGACCTCAATGTTGAAGTAACGGCTGTCACCTTCCATAGGGCAGAAGAAAAACTCCAGACAGCTGTCTTCGGACACCTCATCCAAAAGACCGGTATACTGCGCGCTGATGTTCTTCTCAACCGCTTGCAAATGTACATACAAAGCCTCATCATCATAGCACAGTCTGGCTTCCGCAGTGATATCCACAGGATCTGTTTTATATCGCTCGTTGATCTGCAGTGCCGGGATCTGTCCCCAGTCCAGCTGCTGCGGACGACGGACAATTGTATATTCCTTCATGATATGCTCCTTATATCTGTTGTTTTATGGGATCAGTATAGCACGAAAAACGTTAATTTGCAATGAAAATATAGAAAAGAGTGGAAATCCGCATTGTCAATCAGTAATAAAAAAGTTATGGTATATGGGTAATGTTTTGCCTGCACAAAAGCTGCCTACTTGTGCAGATAATGAGGATTGGTGAAGTGTTATGATCGCTATTAAAAACGCAACCCTGGTCATGAAGGACCACCTTATTCCGGAGGCTGTTTTGTTTATCGAAGATGGCCTGATTGCCGGATTCGGCGAGATGCGTACTACCCAGATTCCTGACGGATGCCAGATCGTTGATGCTGAGGGTCTGTATGTCGGTCCGGGTCTTGTGGATATGCATAACCATGCCGGCGGCGGTCACTGGTTCTATGATGAGCCGGAACTGGCAGCCCAGTTCAACCTGGAGCATGGTACCACCAGTGTGCTGGCTACCTTGTATTTCAACATGAACGGTGAACAGCTGGTGGAGCAGGCAAAGTGCGTCCAGGCTGCCATGAAGAAGCCTGAGGGCGCCAACATCGCTGGCTTCTATATGGAATGCCCTTACATGAATCCCAAGTTCGGCGCGGATCGTGAGAACAATCCCTGGAAGGGTCCCATTAAAAAAGAGGAGTACCAACCCATTATCGACCAGGTGGGCACGGATGCCAAGGTCTGGGTGCTGGGTCCCGAACGGGAGAATATCGAGCAGTTTGTCATGGACGCCCGGAAGAATAACCCCACTGTCAAGTTCGCTGTGGGTCACAGTGAGGCCTCTCCTCAGCAGATCGAGGCATTGATTCCCTACGGACTGTGCATTGGTACCCACCACACCAACGCCACAGGCGACCTGCCTAAGTACCCCGAGTGCCGCGGCGTCTGTGTGGACGAGACGGTGAACTACAACAATAATATCTACGCAGAAATGATCTGTGACAGTCGCGGTATACATGTGGATCCTTACATGCAGCGTTTGATCCGTAAGATCAAGGGAGAAGACAAGCTTGTGCTGATCTCCGACTCCTGCGTATTTGACGGTCCTATCCCTGAGGGCTATGAGGGCGTGACCGATCTGTGCTTTGACTTTGAAGGCGAGATCGCCGGTTCTAAGCTGACGCTGAACGTGGCTTGCCGGAATATGATGAAGCATACAGGCGCGTCCATTGTGGATGTATTCCGTTATGCCTCTACCAATCCCAGTAATGCCGTTGGTTTTACCGACCGTGGCTTGATTGCCAAGGGCTATCGTGCTGACCTGGTGATCTGTGATCATCAGATGA
>JAZSER010000056.1:0-23778 GCA_045531815.1 Faecousia sp.
CTTTTTGCTAATCGCAATTAGCAAAAAGGCCGCACATTTTCCCTTGTTTGTCAAGTGTTTTTTTGAAAATGGTTACAAAAAACTGGACTCCACATTTCTGTGAAGTCCAGCTTTTCTTAACTTAATGACATTGGGCACTGCCCAGGGATGTCATTTTTTTGTACACTCAGCCATTGCGAAAGGGAAGGTGCTGCTTTCGGTAAGCGCTGGGGGTGGTACCTGTGATTTGCCGGAAGCATCGGAAGAATTGATTGCGGCTGCGAAAACCGGATTGCTCCGCAATGACTTCCACAGGCAGCATGCTGTCCTGCAGCAGGAAGATCGCTGCATCTACCCGCCTGCGGATCAGATGCTGCATAACGGTTTGCCCTGTGTGTTCTTTAAAAAGCGCACACAGGTAATTTGGATTTAAATGAACATGGTCTGCAATTTTTTCCAGTGTCAGCGGTTCTTCGTATTTGTTGTGGATATACAGGAGCGCTCGGCGCACAGCGTAGTTGTCGGGGAGGGCATTTGTGATGCGCTCGTCGGAATTGATGCACCAGGGCGCAATGGCAACGCATAAGGAAACCAGCGCCAGAAAACGGTGAAGCTTATAATTGGGTGCGCTCATGATGTAGTTGGGAAGCTTTTCTGCAATCTCCCATACGGCCTGGTAAGCAGGATGATCCGGCTGCAGATGGGCAGGAAGCCGGAGCAGGTTGTTTTGCAGCGGCTGTACAAATTCCTTTTGAAATATGTGCTCCGGGGGCATGGCAATGGCGTTTAACGCAGCGCTGAAGGCGCAGAATCTGGCATCGGATGAGTAATGGACGAGACCGTGCACCTGCTCCGGGGCAATGATCAGAACATCCCCGGCGGTCATGGGCAGAACGGACTGGTCGATACGGTAATGCATTTCCCCTTCATACAGAACAATAAATTCCAATTCCGGATGATGATGCAGGTGTGGCGGCATTTGGTGGCTGTCCCCGACCAAATACAGTGCGATGGGACAATCCGGTGTGCCCCTGGCCTTATAGTTTCTGCGATTCTCCATAGGGACTCCAATCTTAAGATATGATACTTTTTGACTACTTTTAGCTATTCCTATTCAGAATGTACCATATTATAATAAATGTGTCAATACTTGCTTTGAAAAGGAGTATCTCAAATGAAGCGTGGGAAAACGTTGATCATCAGTGTTCTGTGCTTCCTGCTGGTTGCGGTGGGGCTGTCTCCCATCCGGGCACAGGCGAAAGAAGACCTCACGGTGTATCTGGACCCGGCGGCCGGCAGCGACAGCGCAGATGGCTTGACCGAGGCCACTGCGGTGAAGTCCTACGACATCGCCTATGACAGAATCGAAGCTGCCGATGGCGGAACGATCGTTTTTTTAAGCACACTGGACCTGACGGAAGATCGCTTGCTGCCCAGTGCTGCCGGGTCTGTGCCGGTGGTGCTTACATCCAAAACCGGTGCGGAAGGCATTTCTTCCAGTGTGAATGTCCGGTTTAATTCACCGGCTACTCTGAAGAATATGACGATGACCCTGTCGGTGAACAGCTTGCACCGCAATATCTGCGGTGAGGGCAATAAGCTGGTCATTGGTGAGAATGTGACCTCAGTAGGCACCGGTGGCAGCTACTTTAATCTTGCCGGCGGTAAGCAGACGGAAAAATGCGCCTCTGCCGACCTGACCGTTCAGTCCGGTAAGTGGCAGAATATCTATGTGGGTACCCGCGGGCATAAGTCCGGCGCAGCCGGTGTTACCGGGAAGGCAAAGCTTACCATGACCGGTGGTGAGCTGACCGGCTTCATCACCCCCTCTTACGATAATACTGCCACAGTGGGCAGTGTGGAGATCCACCTGTCCAATATGTCCGCGGCAAGAATTTTTTCTGCACCGGTGAAAAACGGTACGGTCAGCGGTGATGTGCAGATAACCCTGGGAGAAAATGTGTACTTGAGCAGCGGTGCGTATGCCGGCGGCAACGGCACCGGCAGTGTCAAAGGCACGGTGACATTTATTCTGGACGGTGCGGACTCCACCCAATGGCCCAGAATCACCGGTGGCGGAGCTTCCGGATTTAAGGGAAGTGTCGGTGCATCCCGGTTGCTTTTGAAGTCCGGTACGATGGGCATCGTTCCGTCAGGTCTGACTTCTGTGGATGTGAATATCCCGGCAGGGAAAACACTGACCCTTTCGCAATGCGCACTGACAGCCAACACTGTCCAGGGCGCAGGTACATTGGCGTTTTCCGGTCCTGCAAGTCTCAGTGCCAAGCAGGTAATTGGAACGGTCCACTGCGCCATTCACGGAAATTCTTTTTCCAACCACCCCTATATTACAGCCCCGGCAGGCGCCGGCTTTGTCTTTGACCAAAGCAGTGTCACTGAGGTGGAGGGTACCTGGATCATTCAGGATCTGGAGAATTTCCAGGGCTTGGTGCTCACTGCACAAGAGGGTGTGAAGGTGGTACTTTATACAGGGTTTGACCCGGACACTGCCAAAGTTGTGGAGCCCTATGCGGTGGATGGCAATACCCGGTATTATCCTGCACTGCCGGGCAATTATTACTATATTGCCAGCGGTACAGGCTATTATAAGGTGAAGCAGAATATTTATATGTCCGAGGAGAAATCCAAAACCAAAACGGTGATAGATGCCACACCGGGCAAGAAGAGTGGGCTTGGATGGGAGCCGGACAATGAAACTGTCAGGTACTACACCGACGAGTTTATTAAAAATGCCGCGCTCTCTTCTCCGGAGTTATGGCCGGGATTTGCAGATATTTTTACGACCCCGGCCTTTGGAGAGGGCCGCGCCGAGCATCAGCACACTACGCAGGCAGAGATGGAAAGCTTTATTGCAGGTCTGGACGATGCCAATGACAATATGTATGTCTACTCCATGGGAACATCGGGCAGAGGACAGAATATGCCCCTTGTTATTTTTACCCGGGTAGATCTGACCGGCAAGACACTGGAAGAAGCTGCTGCTATGATCGTGGCGGACAGCGAGAAAAACGGCAAGCTGACTGTTCACCATCAGGCCCATATCCACGGAAACGAGCAGGCTGCCGGCGAGGCGGCGCTGGGCTGGATCAAAATGCTGGACGGCGCGTATGCGCCGGACCTGCTGGACAGTATGAACATCTATGTGATGCCCCGGCAGAATCCGGATGGCGCAGAGGACAATCTCCGCAGAATCCCTACTTGGGGGCTGAAGGATCCCAATACGGATTTTGCTCAGGTGGAAACAAAAGAAGTACAAAACATCATACGGATTATGAATCTGTTTAAGCCCCATGTGGTGATCGACAATCATGAGGGCAATGTGGCGGTGGATAATGATCCGGTATACCATGGCTATATGCTGACCAATGCCAGATACTCTGTCAGAAACAGCGAGGCGTTCCGGGATTTGGGACAGACCATGGCTTTGGAAGCCCACGATACATTGCGCGAGCGGGATTTTGATGTGCGATATATTGACAATATCGTCAACGGAAAAGGAATCGGCACGATTCTTGGCTATGCCGGCAATCAGGGCATGCTGGCATTTCTCATTGAAAGCCCCGGTATTTCCCATGGCTGTAACAATTATGCACGCCGGGTGGCCGGTGCGATGATCTGCATCACGACCTATTATGATTATCTGAAGAATAATCTGGAGGAGACCAAGGCCATTATCACTGCAGAGCAGAAAAAGATATGCGATGCCGGAAAGACCTTTGAGGAAAGTGATCAGCTGGTTCTGGAGTTAGCAAAAACCAAGCACGAAGAATATGCCTATCAAACACCCTATTACAATGCCGCCACCGGTGAGGTAAGGGAAATGCGCACCCTGATTCCGGAGGTGTGGGACACCGTTGTTCGCTCTCGCACAGCCCCGACGGCCTATGTGCTGCCGGCGGGAGAGAGCTGGGTATCGGATGTGCTGATCATTATGGACCGTCATGGGATTGCTTATACGAAGCTGGCTGCAGGCAGCACAGTGATGCTGCGCCAGTACACCGGCACAAGTGCTGAGGCCTTCCTGACGGAGGAGCAGCCTGTGACATTCCCGGAGGGCGGGTATGTATTTACCATGAACACGCAAAAGGCAGAGATTCTGGCAAATCTTCTGGAGCCGGACATGTCACTTTCTGCCAGAACACTGACCAGTGGCAACGGCTACTACACTGCCACCGGCGGTGAGACCCATACCTACATTGCCCCGGTGGACGGTGTGTTCCCCATTTACCGGTATGAGCATGATCTGAATGCCGACGGTGGGATCGATTATACCGCTGCTGCCGAAAAGCCCGGTGACTTTACCCGGGACGGTTTAGTGAATGATGCGGATGCCATTTATTTGCTGCGGCACACACTGATGCCCAGCCGCTATCCCATCGGGCAAAGCGGTGATGTCAACAGCGATGACATCGTGAATGATGCAGATGCCATCTACCTTCTGCGCTATACGCTGCTTCCCAGCCGATATCCCCTTTACCCCGGCAAAGACGATTAACGCTCCTCCGCCTGTGCGTCCGTGATGCACAGGCGGAGATCACTTTTCTGCAGGCCTCAGAAAAAAGTTGACAATGCCAAGGGATTTGTGGATAATGAATCTGTCGCGGCAGATGCTGCAGGGAAATGCAAGGGATCGATGGATGATCGGCTGTTTGCCGATTCAGGAGAAACAGAGATGATCAAGGCGATTTTTTTGGACCTGGATGGAACGCTGAATAATGACGAAAAAGTCATCACACCCCGGACAAAGGCGGCTTTGATGGAGGCACAGAGACAGGGTGTCCGGCTGGTGCTGGCATCGGCCCGTCCGTCTCCGGGGCTGCATAAAGAACGGGACCTGCTGCATTTGCAGGACTATGGCGGCATCCTGATGTCTTATAATGGCGGCAGGATCGTGGAAGCGGAAACAAACCGTACTTTATTTGAAACTGCCATGCAGCTGCAGCAGGCAAAGGAAGTGCTGCATCAGCTGAAAACGCTTCCGGTGACACCGATTTTGGACGACGGGAAGCAGTTCTATGTCACGGATCGCAATGGCTACAAGGTCCGCTACGAATGCGAAAACAACCGGATGGATTGCCAGGAAATACAGGACCTGGAAGCATTTTTGAACTTCCGCCCGGTGAAGATTCTGATGTCGGTGCTTCCGGAGCAGCTTCTGGGGGTGCAAAAGAAGATCCGCGAATTTTTGCCGGATTCACTGGCGGTGGTGCAGACCGCATCCTTTTACCTGGAAGTGATCCCGGCATCCATTCATAAAGGACAGGGCGTTCTGGATACCTGCCGGGCATTGGGGATTTCACCTTGCGATACGGTGGCATTTGGGGATGCGGAAAACGATATCCCCATGCTCCGGGCTGCAGGGATCGGTGTTGCCATGGGCAATGCTGCACCCGCTGTAAAAGCGGCTGCGGATGCACTCACCAAAAGCAATAATGAGGACGGGATCGCCTGCTGGCTGGAAGCCGGGAGGTAGAGGTATGTCTGCATATGATAAGATCTATCAGGTGGTGCGCAGGATCCCTTTGGGGAAGGTGGCGACCTATGGACAGATCGCACTGCTTGCCGGCAATCCCCGCTGGGCGCGGGTGGTGGGCTATGCTCTGCACTGCAATCCGTCACCCGGAGAGATTCCCTGCCACCGGGTGGTAAACCGCCAGGGGTGTACTGCGGCAGCCTTTGCCTTTGGAGGCAGCGACATTCAGCGGGCCTTGCTGGAAAAGGAAGGTGTGCGCTTTGACCCGGAGGGTCGGGTGGATTTGAAACGATGTTTGTGGCGGCCTGAACCGGGCTTTGCTTCAGTAACAAATGAGAAAGAGGTTTGAATCTATGGGAGAAATTACAAAGATCAATGAGAATATCTACAGGGCGACGCTGCCGTATAAGGATATTTTTACGACGGTTTATGCCATCCGGACACCGGCTGGCGCGGTGCTGTTTGATGCAGGCAGCTTCGACACCGATGCCCAGGAGCATATCGTGCCGTTCCTGGAGGAAGTGGGTGTGGGTAAGGAGGAGCTGAAGTATATTTTCATCTCCCACAATCACGGTGACCATTCCGGTGGCCTGAAGTGTCTGATGCCCTATTATCCCCATGCGGAGATCTTCAGCCGCAGCCCGGATGTGCGAGAAAAGTATCAGCAGGACTATTCTGTAGTTGCACCGGAGGAGGGGGACATTCTCCTGGATACACTGACGGTGATCACCATTCCGGGACACACCTTAGACAGCATGGCGCTGCTGGACAAGCGCACCAATACCCTGATCACCGGTGATTGCCTGCAGGTCTACGGAATTGTGGGCTCCCAGGATTGGGCAGCAAATATCCGGTTCCCGGTGGAGCATCTGCAGGCGCTGGAAAAGGTGCGGGCGCTGGATGTAGATCAGATCATCACTGCCCATAATTATTATCCCTACGGCTACCGCGCAGACGGAAAGGCAGAGGTGGCGCAGATGATCGATGGCTGTATCACACCCATTCACCGTCTGGTGAAGCTGATCCGGGACAATCCTTCTTTGAGTGACGGACAGATCCGGGGGTTGTACAACGACACACCCAATACCCCCACTGCCCGCATTGGTGTTGTCACGGCAACCCGTGCTGCCATTGAAGCAGGCAAGCTGTAAACAAAATAGATTGCCCCTCCGCACCGGAGGGGCAAAAGTTATATAGTGGGTATTCCGCGCGGATTTACACCGTGGGTTCAGCGGACTTGATGCTGTTGTAGAAGTTGGTGAAGGTTGCGGACATATAGGGGATCAGCCAGATGTACAGGAGGCCCAGGGTGAAGCTGCCCAAAATCATCCAGCCCAGGAAGGAAAGCATCAGAACGAAGTAGTCCATCTTATGACCGTCCATCATCTGCTTGGAACGGCTGATGGCTTCCAGAGCGCTGATTCCGGGGTTTTCTGCGACAATGTACATCGCCTGAGAGTAGGAGATGGACTTGATGATGCCGGGAATTACGAACAGCATGGACCAAAGGGAGGTGAAAAGGCCTACCAGGAAGGTGGTTTTGAAGGCGGTCCAAAAATCCTTAAAGCCGTCAAAAATCTTTGCGACCTCAGGTGCAATGCCTTGCGCCATGTTCAGATAAATGGAAACAACAGCCAAAGAGAATGCGGGGGACAGCACAACGATACCCGCAATGCTACCCACAACCGGGATCACGGAGCAGAGGCCGCACAGAATACTGATGATCAGGGAGATCAAAAACAGAATTCCGATGTTGCCCTTGATTTGCAGTTTGGCATTGGCTTTCAATTCTTGTCTTGTCATATTTGGTTCAACCTCCTGAGATTTGTAAATAAGTTATGAACTTATCGGTATTATAATACGACTATTTTGTATACTTGTAAAGTAGCTGTTGGAAGAAATTACAGTTTTTTCATAAAAAGAAAAGGGTTTTTGTGCATAGCATACAGTTGAGTGTATTTCTCTCGCGCATAAATGTCCGCCATAAGTGGATTTTTGTGTTGACAAGGAGGATTTCCGGTGGTATAGTAGAGCAATCAAAGATTCCTTTCAGGGAACGAAAAGGAGAGTAATACTATGAAAAAGATTTTGGCAATTATTCTTGCAGCAATGATGCTGCTGTCTATGGCTGCCTGCCAGAGCGCAGAGCAGGGCGGCAACCAGACCGAGAGCGGCAATCAGGCTGCAGATTCTCAGGACAAGTTCGTTGTTGGCGTTTGCCAGCTGACTCCTCACGTGGCACTGGATGCTGCAACTGAGGGCTTCATTGACGCATTGAAGGACGCACTGGGCGAAGAGAATGTTGAGATCCTGGTGGAGATCGGTGGCGGCGATACTGCTACCTGCGCACCTATCGTCAACGATTTCGTTGCCAAGGAAGTCGATCTGATCATGGCAAATGCAACACCTGCACTGCAGGCAGCAGCTGCCGCAACCAGCGATATCCCCGTCCTGGGCACCTCCGTTACTGAGTACGGTGTTGCACTGGAGCTGGAAAACTTCACCGGTGTTGTTGGCGGAAACATTTCCGGTACTTCTGACCTGGCACCTCTGGATGAGCAGGCTGCTATGATCAAGGAGTGGTTCCCCGATGCCAAGAATGTTGGCCTGCTGTACTGCTCCGCTGAGGCAAACTCCAAGTATCAGGTTGAGACCGTCAAGGCTGAGCTGGAGGCTCTGGGCTACACTTGCGAGTTCTACGCATTTGCGGACACCAACGATATGCAGGCAGTTACCCAGAAGGCTGCTGATGAGTCCGATGTGATCTACATCCCCACCGACAACGCAGTTGCTGCCGCTACCGGCACTGTAGACGGCGTCTGCCGTGCAGCAGGTGTTCCTGTTATTGCCGGTGAAGAGGGCATCTGCAGCGGCTGCGGTGTTGCAACACTGTCCATCAGCTACTATGACCTGGGTGTTGCTACCGGCGAGATGGCTGCCAAGATCCTGAAGGGTGAGGCTGACATTTCCACCATGGAGATCGGCTATGCACAGGCTACCAAGAAGTACAATGCTGAGATCTGCCAGGAGCTGAATCTGACCGCTCCCGAAGGATATGTTGCAATCGGCGAATAATCGTGATACAATAGCAAAAGGGCGAGGTGGCTGTCCATCTCGCCTCTTTGCTGACTTATAGAAAAAACCTTCGGAGGAACAAAACCTTATGGTAAGTCTATTCAACGCATTGCCCGGTGCGGTGTCGCAGGGCCTGATCTGGGGCATTATGGCCATCGGATTGTACATTACTTACAAAATGCTGGACCTGTCCGACCTGACCGTGGACGGCTCCTTCTGCACCGGCGGTGCTGTTTGCGCCATGATGCTGGTGGCTGGTCACAATGTTTGGGTGGCTATGCTGGTAGCTTTTTTGGCAGGTATGCTGGCCGGTTGGGTCACCAGCTTCTTCCATACAAAGCTGGGTATCCCGGCGATCCTGTCCGGTATTCTGACCCAGCTGGGTCTGTGGTCTATCAATTTGGCCATTATGGGCATGAAGGCAAACCAGGCGCTGAATGTCAAGAAATATGATATGCTGGTCTCTTTGCGCTATTTGCAGGATGTTGCAAAGGGAACCCGGGGCTTCTGGCAGCACCCGCTGTTTACAGTAGGCCTGTTCACCCTGGTGATCGTTGCGATCCTGTACTGGTTCTTCGGTACAGAGCTGGGCGCTTCCATCCGTGCCACCGGTGCCAACGGCAATATGGCCCGGGCGCAGGGCATCAATACCGACCGTAATAAGGTTTTGGGTCTGATGCTGTCCAATGGCTTGGTTGCCCTTTCCGGTGCGCTGCTGGCACAGTACCAGAGCTTTGCGGATATCAACATGGGCCGTGGTGCTATCGTTATCGGCCTGGCTGCGATCATTATCGGTGAGGTTATTTTTGATAAGCTGTTCCGCAATTTTGCACTGAAGCTGGTGGCGGTCAGCATTGGCGCAGTGATCTATTATGTTGTCATTCAGGCAGTTATCAGCGTGTTGGATATCGACTCCAACTATCTGAAGCTGATTTCCGCTGTGATCGTGGCAGTATTCCTGGCTGTCCCCAATTTGCGCAGCAAACTGATCAAGGGCGGCAGAAAGGAGCATAAGCATGCTTAAACTGGAAAATATCCATAAGGTATTCAATGCCGGTACGGTAAATGAGAAAATTGCCCTGAAGGGGCTGAATCTCCACCTGAAAGAGGGCGAATTCGTCACGGTCATCGGTGGCAACGGTGCGGGTAAGAGCACCATGCTGAACTCTGTGGCAGGTGTTTACCCGGTGGACGACGGAAAGATCCTTATCGACGGCGTAGATGTGACCCATCTGCCGGAATTCAAGCGGGCCAAGTATATCGGCCGTGTATTCCAGGACCCTATGATGGGTACGGCGGCAACCATGCAGATCGAAGAGAACCTGGCGCTGGCTGCCCGTCGCGGGAAGCCCCGCACCCTGCGCTCCGGTATTACCAGCAAAGAGCGTGAGGCCTATAAGGAGCAGCTGAAGATCCTGGAGCTGGGCCTGGAAGACCGGATGACCGCGAAGGTCGGTCTGCTCTCCGGTGGACAGCGGCAGGCCCTGACGCTGCTGATGGCAACCCTGCAGAAGCCGAAGCTGCTGCTGCTGGACGAGCACACGGCTGCACTGGACCCCAAGACCGCAGCCAAGGTTTTGGAGGCAACCCAGCGCATTGTGGAGAAGGACAATCTGACCACTTTGATGATCACCCATAATATGCGTGATGCCATTGCCTACGGCAACCGTCTGATCATGATGTATGACGGCCATGTGGTGGTGGATGTCTCCGGTGAGGAGAAGAAGAATCTGACCGTGGAGCGCTTGCTGAACCTGTTCAGCCAGGTCAGCGGATCTGATGAGGCAGATGACAAGCTGCTGCTTTCCTGAAAATACCAAGAGCCGCCCTCGGGCGGCTCTTATCTTTGGACGCAGAATCAGATTCTTGGCAAAATGTCCTTGATTGCCCCGGAAAACTGTGCTAGAATAGGGAAAACCGAATGGATAAGGAGCAATTATGCTGAACTATTTGATCATATTTTTTGTTTCCATGGTGCCGATCATCGAGCTGCGTGGGGCTATGGTTTATGCGGTGGGCTTTGAACTTCCGTATCTTCCCGCGCTGATTGTTTGCGTCCTTGGGAATATGCTGCCTGTACCGTTTATTTACTTTTTCGCAAGAAAAGTACTTACCTGGGGCGCGGATAAAAAGTACATCGGAAAGATCTTCACCTTCTTCCTGGAGAAGGGGGAGAAGGCGGGCAAAAAGCTGGTGGCAACTGCCGGAAGAGGCGGCTTGTTTTTGGCGCTGATGCTCTTTGTTGGCATTCCGCTGCCGGGTACCGGTGCGTGGACCGGTGCATTGGGGGCCAGCTTTTTGAATATGGGCTTCAAATCCACGGTGCTGTCTGTTTGCCTGGGCGTGATCATGGCCGGCATTATCATGGCGGTTGTCAGCACAGGTGTATTTAGTGTAATGGGAGTTTAAGGAGGAAACAGTATGGATTGTTTGTTTTGTAAGATCGTCGCGGGGGAGATCCCGTCCACAAAGGTGTATGAGGATGCGCAGGTTTTGGCTTTCCGGGATATTGCGCCCCAGGCACCGACTCACATCCTGGTGATCCCCAAGGCACATATTGCCTCTGTTGCGCAGGTCACAGCCGAGAACAGCGCTGTTGTGGCACACATTTTTGAAGTGATTGCCAAGATCGCAGAGCAGGAAGGTCTGCAGGAAGGCTACCGCGTGGTGTCCAATTGCGGAGAACATGCCGGCCAGACGGTCCACCACCTGCATTTCCACATTTTGGGCGGCAAGCAGCTGTCTTTGGAAATGTGTTGACAAGCGATATAAAAGTGCTATAATAGTCACAGATCGCAAGACAAATCCATCTTCGGGGAGCCGGATGCATCCGGCTGAGATTGGGCTTGGTAGCCTTGACCCGTGAACCTGATACGGTCAGTACCGTCGTAGGAAAAGATGCACAAATGAGATGCCTATTTGTATCGCATTGCACCTAGACGGGTTTGCAATGCGGTACTTTTTTGGGTCAGTACCCTGACCCGCTGCCGAAAAGGCAAGGAGGTTTCTCAGATGAAAAACAAAACCAAGCGCTTGACGGAAAGCGCAATGCTGCTGGCTGTGGCCATTGTCCTGGAGCTGGTAGCAAAGATGTTCATTCCCGAAATGCCCTTTGGCGGACAGATCACACTGGTCAGTATGCTACCGGTGGTGCTGATCTCCTACCGCCATGGGATGCGATGGGGATTTGTGGCATCCTTTACCTATGCGCTGCTGGAAATGGCACTGGGCGCAAAGACCGTGTCTGCCGCATTTTTGCCCGGGTATTTTGGTGACGGTGCAATGATCGTCAATGCGCTGCTGATGTGCCTTTTGGACTATGTGCTGGCATTTACCGTGCTGGGCCTGGGCGGCCTTTTCCGGGATCGGATGGAAAACCGCGGTGCAGCGCTGGCCTGCGGCAGCCTGGTAGCCCTGGGGGCACGGTATCTTTGCCATATTGCCTCCGGCTATATCCTCTTCAGCGGCTATGCAGAGTGGTATTTTACCCAGGAGGGATTCCCGGCATGGGGCGCATGGCTGGTGGAGCATTTGAGTCCTGTGGGGCTGGGGATCACCTATTCCGTGGTTTATAACGGTATGTTCATGATCCCGGAGATCATTCTGACAGTGATCGCAGCTGTGGTCCTTTCCAAAGTTCCCCAGATCACCAGTAAGGTAAGTTGACATAACATTGATCGCCCTGCCGACAGGCAGGGCGATCTTTCGTTTACTGCTGCATCCGGATCACTTGCATACCGGGAGCGTGAATAGCCAGCTGAGATACTTGATACATGACCTGCGCTGCGGTGGAGCGATTCAGCGCTTCACCTGCATTCAGCGAGATCCCGTTGTCCTGCATGGCTGTCAGAGAGAAGGCAGCCCAGGCGGGGATCTCTTCGGCCTGCGTGTTGGAGGCTTCAGCCATTACCGTTTCCAGCGTCTGCTGAGAGATGCTCAGATCCAATGCGTTCTGCAGGATGACGGCGGCTTCTGCCCCGGTGATGGGCTGCTCTGTGCCAAAGCTGCCGGTTTCAGATACCGGAAGTCCGTCGGTAAGGCCGGCGCGGACAGCTGCGGCAAGATAGGGTTTGACCCAATCCGGAGTATCGGTGGGCAGAGCGGTGTAGACGGAGGACTGCGTGGGAACATCCAGTGCCTTGACCACCAAGGTCAGAAATTCACCGCGGCTGACCGTCTTGTCTGGCTGGAAACACTCGGAGTCGCCGATCTTTTCCCCAACAAATAAGCCGGTGTTACGCATCCATTCTGCTGCAAAACGGCAATCCTGCCCCACAGTGTCGGTGTATCTGCGGCTGTCGGAGGGCTTCAGGATCTGCACAGTTACGGTTGCCTGCTGGGAGACATTTCCGGCAGGATCCGCAGCCGTAAAGGTGAAGGAGTCTACACCGACTTTGTTTTTTCGGGGGGTGTAGGTGAAGGTGCCGTCGTCGGCAACAGTAAGCTCACCCCGCTTGGGCTGACGGATCACCGTAAAGACCAGGTCTTCTCCCTCCGGGTCTTCTGCGGAAAGCTTTCCGTTGTTGGGAAGATTCTTGTAGGTTTCCAGAGTGGAGTCCTTGGCAATGGGGGCTTTGTCTGTTTTGCCACGGATGGAAATGGTCATGGTAGCGCTGGGGTCTACGCGACTTTCATAAATGGGAAGATAGGTGACAACTGCATCCAGATCCTGCTCTGTGCGCAGGGCATTGAAGGACATTTGACCCACCTGCTCAGCTGTCAAAATATCCCCGGGGCGAATGACCCGGCTGCCCAGCATGACGGTGCCGGCAGCGGCATCCGGGAGCTGGGTGATGCAGATTCCAGAAAGGGTTTCGTTATTGGAAAAATCCGTGGTGCTGAAGCAATAGGTGCTGTCGCAATCCACCTCTGCGGCATGGGCAATGCAGGGCAGACAAAACAAGCAGCCCAGTGCCAGCAAAAGGCAGGTGCAGCGAACTCGAACCATATGAATAACCTCCTGTTTTTGTAGTTCGCAGGTAGTGTTTGCCAAGGTGCGCAAAAATATGCAGTTGCAGAAAAAATGTATTTTCTTTAAAAATCCGGTTGCTATTGCGGTAGAAATCCGCTAAAATAGATAAAAACCCAATCGGCAGCCTGTGCCGCAAGAAAGAGAGTACCTGCTATGAACAGAAAGTTTCAGCTGTCAACAGCGCTGGATATAGATGATGTTTTGATGGAATGCGTACCCTATGCCATTCGCCTGGCAAACGAAAAATATAAATTTGATCCCCCGCTGACCATCTATGAGGTGGACCACTGGGGGACCCTGGGGACCCGGGCGGATGTGATCTTTGAGTTCTTTAAAGACCCGGAGTTTTTCCGCAGCCAGCCGGTGATCAAAGGGGCGAAAAAGTTTGTCCGTGAGCTGAGCCGCATGACCGAGGTGTTCGTTTCAACATCGGTGTATCCGGAGTTTATGAGCATCCGTGCCCAGCGGATCATGGAAGAATTCCCGGAGATCCCTCAGGACCACATTTATATGGGCTCCCGGAAGGATAAGATCGATGTGGATATCCTGTTTGACGATGGCCTGCACAATGTTTCCCGTTCCAATGCGGCATATCCCATTTTGATGCGCCGTCCATGGAATCAGGATGCCACCGGTGTGCTGGCTGTGAACACCTACCAGGAGTTTTTAAAGCTGGTAGAGGTGATCTCTGACAGCTACAGCGTGCGTAAGGATAAGGAAGGCATGACCCGGCCGGGGATCGTGGTGCTGGTAGGTCCTTCCGGCAGCGGCAAAAACGAGGTGGCCCAAAAGCTGATGAAGAAAAAGATATTCCAAAAGCTCATCAGCTATACCACCGATGCATCCGTCGGTTTGCAGGGCGGCGAGTGGTATCACTATATCACTCTGGATGCGTTCCGGAAGATGTGCGAAAAAGGGGAGATGTTTGAGTCGACCATGTACGCCGGCCACAGCTACGGCTCCAGAAAGCAGGATGTGGAAGAGATCCTGGAATCCGGAAAGCATGTGCTGACGGTTATGGATATCTGCGGCGCAATGTCCCTCAAGACCCATTTCCCCAATGTGAAAACCATATTCATCAGACGGGACAAGCGGGAGCTGCTGGATAACCTTCTGCGGAAGCCTTTGAGCGTGGAGGAGAAGGTCAGCCGGCTTATGGCGCTGGAGGCGGAAATGCGCAATGCAGAGATCTGCGATTACACGGTGGATATGACTGCGCCCGACAAGGCAGCAAAGGAAATTGTAAAAGGTCTTGGCCTCTAAAAACGAGAAAATCCTTGAAATCACACGGGATTTCGAGGGTTTTCTTTTTTTGTGAATTAGTTATGTAAATCAAGAAAAAAAGAAATAAAAAATATGGTTTTTATGTAGCTTTTTTGGGAGGTTTCTGCTATAATACGATATGATGCGAAAGCTATGGGCATAACAGGAAGGAGCGCTGCTGCGTGGGTGTGGATCTGCAAAAAGCGGGCATATGGAAACGAATCGCGGCCTGGATTTTAGACGGGATCTTAGTCTGTATTCTGACGGTCGGATTTGCATATGCACTCACTGGGATGATGGGGTATAATGGATATAATCAGACCCTGCAGGAAGGCTATGCCGCCTATGAAGCGCAGTACGGTGTGACCTTTGATATGTCCCAGGAGGCTTACCTGGCAATGACAGAGCAGGAACGGGCTGCCTACGATGCTGCCTATGAAGCAATGCTTCAGGATGCGGACATCCTCCATGCGTATAACATGGTGGTCAATCTTTCCTTGCTGGTGACCACCCTGGGCATCCTGTTTTCGGTGCTTGTGCTGGAATTCGTTGTTCCGCTGCTGCTGAAGAACGGACAGACCGTGGGCAAAAAGGTGTTCGGCATCGGGGTTGTCCGGATCGATGCGGTGAAGATAACACCGTTGCAGCTGTTTGTCCGGGCGCTGCTGGGTAAGTACACTGTGGAGACCATGATCCCGGTGTATGTGATCATGATGGTCTTTTGGGGCATTATGGATATTACCGGAACGATCCTTCTGATGGCATTGCTGTTGGGACAGATCATTTGCCTCAGTGTGACAAAGAATCATGCGGCGATCCACGATCTTTTGGCAGGAACGGTCACGGTGGATCTGGCAAGCCAGCAGGTGTTTGGCAGTACCGATGAGTTGATCGCATATACAAAGCGCATCCACGCGGAGCGCGCACAAAAGCAGGACTACTAAGTTGACTATACAGGGCGGGGGCGTGTCTCCGGTAAGCAGACATGCCGCCTGAGACAGGCTCCTGTCCTGTAAAAGATAAAAATTACACATATTGGAAGGGAATCGTATGAAAGTTACTCTGCAGAACCTGACAAAAATCTTCCCCAGCCGGGACAAGAAGGCCGGCAAAGAGGTCGTTGCTGTGAACGACTTCACATTTGAGATCCCCGACGGAAAGCTGATCGGCCTGCTGGGCCCCTCCGGCTGCGGCAAATCCACAACGCTGTACATGATCAGCGGTTTGCAGAAGCCTACCTCCGGCAAGATCTTTTTCGGTGAGGATGACGTAACCGAGCTGTCTACGGAAAACCGCGGAATCGGTTTGGTCTTCCAGAACTATGCGCTGTATCCCCACATGACAGTCAAGCAGAACATCCTGTTCCCCCTGCAGAACCTGAAGGGCAAGGACAAGATGACCAAGGAAGCTATGCTGGAGCGCGCTTATGAGGCAGCAAAGCTGGTGCAGATCGATGATCTGATGGAGCGCAAGCCCAATGAGCTGTCCGGCGGTCAGCAGCAGCGTGTGGCAATTGCCCGTGCGCTGGTGAAGATGCCCCGGGTGCTGCTGCTGGATGAGCCGCTTTCCAACCTGGATGCGCGTTTGCGTCTGCAGACCCGTGAGGAGATCCGCCGGATCCAGAAGGAGACCGGTATTACCACCGTATTCGTTACCCATGACCAGGAAGAGGCAATGTCCATTTCTGACCTGATCGTGGTTATGAAGCTGGGCGTGGTGCAGCAGATCGGCAAACCTCAGGAGGTTTATGACGATCCTAAGAATCTGTTCGTTGCCAAGTTCCTGGGCACACCTCCCATCAATGTGTTTGAAGGCAAGGTCCGGGACGGCAAGCTGCTGATCGGTGACGCCGCTGTGCTGGACATGGCAGGCGTGGCTGACCAAGAGGTCTTCGTGGGTATCCGTCCTGAGGGCTTCGAACTCAGCGAGGATGGTGTTCTGGCTTGCGATCTGAACAATGTGGAGGTCATGGGCCGTGATGTAAGCGTTGTCTCTAACCATCCTGCATCCCTGAATCCCGTGGTTCGGTCCATTATCAATGCAGACAACAAGATCGATTTGGCTGCTGCACAGGTCCGCTTTGCACTGAAGCCTCACAAGGTGTTCGTTTTCAATAAGGAAACAGAAGAGCGCATTGAGTTTGAGGTGAAATAATATGGTAGATAGCAAACAGCAATGGAAGGCATGGCTGTACCTGTCACCGGCGATCGTGCTTTTGCTGGTCTTTACCGTATGGCCTATCCTTAACACACTTTTGATGGCATTTCAGAACGGTTACAGTGCCAACCTGGCAAAGGCCGGTCAGGAATTCCAGTTCGGCATTGCCAACTTCCAGAAGGTATTGGGCTACAAGCGCTTCACAGACTGCCTGTTTAATACCATGATCCTCTGTGTGGCAACCGTTCCTATCTCTACGATCCTGGCACTTTTGATCGCAGTGGCGCTGAACTCCATCAGACCTCTGCAGAAAATGCTGCAGACCATCTTCTTCCTGCCCTATGTTACAAACTCCATTGCCATCGGCATGGTGTTCGCGGCCATGTTCAACATCATCGGTTTGAGACCCAGCGGTGATATGGCGGATACCTGGGGCATCGTCAACAATGTGATCATGTTCTTCGGCGGTGAGCCGGTGAACTGGATCAGCGCAGGCTCCGGCTATTGGGCAAATGTAGTGGTCATGGTGGTGTATATCGTATGGAATGCACTGCCCTTTAAGATCCTGGTTTTGCTGGGCGGTCTGCAGAGCATCAATAAGCAGTACTATGATGCTGCCAAGGTTGACGGCACACCCCGCAGAAGAGTCTTCACCCGGATCACCGTTCCGCTGCTGTCTCCCATGATCGCCTATGTGGTGATCACCGGCTTCATTGGCGGCTTCAAGGAGTATTCCAGCATCGTCGGTATTTTTGGCGAGACAATGGGTCCTGTCCATGATGCCGGCCGCCTGAATACCATGGTTGGCTTTATTTATGATTCCCTGGGCACCAATTCCCACGGTACCGCCAGCGCGGCTGCGCTGATCCTGTTTGGCATCATCCTTGTGGTGACCATGATCAATATGCAGGTCAGCAAAAAGCGCGTGCATTTTTAAGGAGGCGGCATATGGAAAAGAATACTGTAAAAACCATGCATGCCAAGGACCTGCAGCAGGTATCTGCCGGACAGCGGGTTGTCAGCGGTCTGGTCAAGATCTTCACCTATGCGTTTCTGATCGTAATGGCGCTGATCGTGCTGTTCCCCTTCTACTGGATGATCATTTCCTCTCTGAAGACCGAAGTGGAATACCGTCAGACCGTTCCCACCTTCTGGCCGCAGCGGCTGATGTTCATCAACTATGTGGATGCCTTCAATACCGCCAGCCTGGGAAGACTGTTTATGAACACACTGTTTGTGGGTGTGGTCTCCACGCTGCTTTCCCTGGTGATCACGGTGCTGTCCGCATTTGCATTTGCCCGGTTGGAGTTTAAGGGCAAGGACGCCATGTTTGCCGCACTGCTGGCAACCATGATGATCCCCGGTGAGCTGTTCACCATCACCAACTATATCACCATCAACAATCTGGGCTGGATGAATTCCTTCTACGCCCTGATCATTCCCTTCCTGGTCAGCGTGTTCTATATTTACCTGCTGCGCCAGAATTTCCTCCAGATCCCCAATGAGCTGTACCTGGCGGCTAAGGTGGACGGAACATCGGATATTAAGTATTTGTGGAAAGTCATGGTGCCTCTGGCGCTGCCCACGCTGATCTCTATTACCATTCTGAAGATGATGGGCGCCTGGAACTCCTATATCTGGCCCAAGCTGGTGGCCAATGACGATGCCCACCAACTGATCACCAACGGCTTGCGCAACGCATTTACAAATGCTGCTGGCCAGGTGAACTATCCTGTTCAGATGGCTGCGGTGGCCATCGTTTCCGCACCGCTGTTCCTTGTATTCGTCTTCCTGCGGAAGTACATCATGGCCGGTGTCAGCCGCAGCGGTATCAAGGGATAATCACTTGTTTATGCATGGGCCGCAAGGCCTGATGAATAAAGAAATAAATAAAATTTATAATAGAAAGGAACGAATCAAAAATGAAGAGAAGAATTCTGGCAATGCTGATGCTGGCTACCATGCTGATCGGTATGTTGGCAGCATGTGGCGGAGACCCCGCTACAAACACACCGGCTACCGGTGGTGCACAGCAGTCTGGCGGCAAAGAGGTCGTCGGTAACTTTGCAGTTCCCGAAGGCGGCTATGACGGAAGCGAGGTCACCATCAAGTTCGCACACACCATGGGCGCAAAGCTCCAGGAGGTGCTGGACTACCACATCGGTGAGTTCAACAAGCTGTACCCCAACATCACCATTGAGCACAGCAGCTACGGCGGCTGGAGCGACATTGCCGGCCTGATCAACACTGAGATCATGGGCGACAATCAGCCCAACGTTGCTTACTGCTACCCCGACCATGTGGCAACCTACAACATGTCCAAGTCTGTTGTCATTCTGGACGACCTGATCAACAGCACTGTTGAGGTCACCCGCGATGACGGCACCACCGAGGTCCTGGGTCTGACCCAGGAGCAGATTGATGACTTTATCGATGGCTTCTACACCGAAGGTATGCAGTATGGCGACGGTCTGATGTACACCATGCCCATGTCCAAGTCCACTGAGGTCCTGTACTACAACAAGACCTTCTTCGAGGAGAACAACCTGACCGTTCCCAACACCTGGGAAGAGATGGAAGCTACCTGCAAGAAGATCCTGGAGCTGGATCCCAAGTGCATCCCCCTGGGCTATGACTCCGAGAACAACTGGTTCATCACCATGTGCGAGCAGTATGGCTACGGCTATACCAGCGCAACCGGCGAGCACTACCTGTTCAACAATGACGATTGCAAGGCTTTCGTTAAGGAGCTGCGTGAGTGGTTCCAGAACGGCTATGTGACCACCGAGGCTCTGTACGGTTCTTACACCTCCGGCCTGTTCACTGAGCTGGACAAGGAAGTTTCCCACAGCTATATGTGCATCGGCTCCTCCGGCGGCGCAAGCTACCAGATCCCCGAGGGCGGTGCATTTGAAGTTGGCGTTGCTCCCATTCCCCAGGTCAGCGAGGATAACCAGAAGGTTATCTCCCAGGGTCCCAGCCTGTGCATCCTGAAGGGTGGCCAGACTTCCGACCAGCAGGTCCTGGCTTCCTGGCTGTTTGTCAAGTACCTGACCACCAACATGGCATTCCAAACTGAGTTCTCCTCCACCTCCGGCTATATGCCCGTTCTGGAGTCCGCTCAGGAGAATGAGACCTACGCTGCATGGCTGGCTAAGGCAAACGGCGCAGAGTTCCTGACCGCTATGGTGGTCAAGGTTGGCCTGGAAGAGGCAGACACCTACTTCACCTCTCCTGCGTTCAACGGTTCTTCCGTTGCCCGTGAGCAGGTTGGCACACTGCTGGCTAAGTGCATGAGTGAGTCCGCTTCTGATGTGGACAGCCTGATCAACAATGCCTTCGAGGATGCTTACGACGAGTGCGTATTCCTGGGCGGCTAAGATTAGGAGAACGCTATGAAAAGAAGAGTATACGCCCTGCTGGCGGCCCTGTGCATTGCACTGGGCTGCCTGACGGGCTGTAACAGCACCACACCTGCCCAGACAGATCCTGTGGGTAGCCAAGGGGATTCCACCGGAGAGACCCAGGGCGCAGGTACAAGCGTGGAAGCCATTGACTATGCAGCTTCCGTGGCGCTGGATATGGACTCTGACACGCTGAAGCAGGAAGTCACCGTCAAGGCGTATATTGACGGTGACACCACCCACTTCTATGTTCCCACGGATGTGGTGGACACCGGCCTTCTGAAGGCCCGGTATCTGGCGGTCAATACACCGGAATCCACCGGTAAGATCGAGGAGTGGGGCAAGAAAGCATCCAGCTTTACCAAGGAAAAGCTGCAGAGCGCAGCGTCCATCATCATTGAGTCTGACAACAACCAATGGAATGTGGATTCCACCGGCACCCGCCATCTGGTGTGGGTCTGGTATCAGCCGGAAGGCAGCGATACCTACCGGAATCTGAACATCGAGCTGCTGCAGAACGGTCTGTCTGTTGCCTCCAATTCTGCGGAGAACCAGTATGGCGAGACCTGTATGGCAGCCATCACCCAGGCAAAGGCACAGCAGCTGCATGTACATTCCAAGGAGGATGACCCTGAGTTCTACTATGGCGATGCCATTCCTGTGACACTGAAGGGTCTGCGTACCAATATTGAGCTGTATGAGGGTCTGAAGGTCACCTTTGAAGGTGTGATCACCCGGGAGAGCGGCCAGACCGTTTATGTTGAGGAATACGATTCCGAAACAGATATGTATTACGGCATGACCGTGTATTACGGCTTTAATCTGACGGGTACCGGCCTGGAGATCCTGGACCCCGGCAACCGCGTGGCATTTGTGGGCTCTGTGCAGTATTACGCCACCGGCGGAACCTGGCAGATCTCCGATATCAAGTATGTGGACATGCGTCCCAATGACCCCAATAATATTCAGCTGATCTCCTCCGGACATGAGCCTTCTTACCGGCTGACAACACCGGAGCAGCTCAACGAAGGGGAAGTAGTGGCAGAGATCATGGCTGGATTGGATAGTGATATCACTACCATGAAGACCTTTGATTACGCACAGCTGGCACTGGGCTCTTCCATTTCCATGGAAAACCTGTATGTTGCGGATGTGTACACCACCACCAATGAAGATAGCGCTTCCAAGGGCGCAATGACTTTGACATGCACGGTCGGCGGAGAGCGGGTTGCTGTGCGTACTGCGGTTTTGCGGGACGCAGACGGCAATTTGATCACCGCGGAAGCCTATGAAGGCAAGACGATCAATGTGCAGGGCATTATTGATTTCTTTAGCGACAGCTATCAGATCAAAGTATTTTCTCCTGACGATATCACCATCGTTGGGTAAAGAAGAGAGAAATAATCGATAAGGAGCTAGCTATGAAAAAAATACTTGCATGGGTTCTGCTTGTGGTTATGCTGGTTGGCCTGCTTACCGGCTGCGGCTGCCAGAGACAACCGGATCCCACCGAGACTCCGACTTCTGCTCCCCAGCAGGAACAGTCTGAGTCTGCGGCAAATATCCAAGATGTTATTGAGTATCTGAAGACGATCTATAAGGACGAAGGCGCAAAGACTCCTGTGGACTTTGAGCGCTTTGGCATCGTGCGTATTGCCGGTGTTCCTTTTGAAGTTGTCTGGACCGCAGATGTTGCGGAAGACCTGGTCAAGATCGTGGTCAATGATGACGGCACTGTCACCATTGATGTCAACGAGGAGTGTGCAGAGGATACCCCCTATGTGCTGACTGCTACGGTCACCGCTGAGGATGGCACCACTGCTTCCCACAGCTGGAACTATGTCCTGCCTCAGGCAGTGGATATGGTTTCCATCGTTGAGGCTGCTTACGCACTGGCTTCCGGTGAAAGCCTGCCTTACGAATCCACTCTGCGTGGTGTGATCATCTCCATCGACACTCCCTGGGATGACACCTATAAGAACATTACCGTTACCATCGAGGTTGCCGGTGCTGAGGGCAAGCCGATCCAGTGCTACCGCCTGAAGGGCGAGGGCGCTGACAAACTGAGCATTGGCGATACCATTACTGTTACCGGTACTCTGAAGAACTACAACGGCACCATCGAGTTTGATGCAGGCTGCAGCCTGGACGCTGTTGTGGAAGGTGAGCGCGTGGAAGCTCCCTCCGATCCCAAGCAGATCGTGGATGAGGCGTACGCACTGGCTGCCAATAAGTCCCTGCCTTACGAAGCAACTCTGACCGGTACCATTACCGCTGTCGGCACTGCCTACAATGACAGCTACAAGAATGTGACTGTTACCATTGTTGTGGAAGGCCGTGAGAAGAAGCCCATCGTTTGCTACCGCCTGAAGGGCGAGGGCGCGGACAAGATCGGTGTGAATGACCTGATCACCGTCCGTGGCTACATAACCAACTATGTTGGTGACAAGGGCTACAGCACCATCGAGTTCACTGCCGGCTGCCAGCTGCTGAAGTGGGAAGACAGAGCTGCTCCTGAAGCACCCTCTGATCCTAAGCAGATCGTGGATGCCGCATACGCACTGGGCGCTAACGAAAGCCTGAAGTATGAAGCAACTCTGACCGGTAAGATCACCAAGGTCGGCACTGCTTACGATCCTGCCTATGGCAATGTCACCGTTACCATGGTTATCGAGGGCCGTGAGAAGAAGCCCATCGTCTGCTACCGTATGAAGGGCAGCGGTGTGGATCAGATCGGCATTGGCGATACCATTACCGTTAAGGGCTATATTAAGAATTATGTAGGCGACAAGGGTTACAGCACCATCGAGTTTGACTATCCCACACTGCTGTCCTACAAGAAGAATACCATCACAGCTCCTACTGACATGGTGGAGATCGTGAAGGCTGCTTACGCACTGAAGGCCGGTGTGCAGCTGCCTTACGAGGCAACTCTGACCGGTAAGATCACCGAGGTCAACACCGAGTACAGCTCTGCTTATGGCAATGTCACCGTTACCATTGTGGTGGAAGGCGCAGAGGATATGCCCATCAAGTGCTACCGCCTGAAGGGCACTGGCGCAGATAAGATCGGTGTTGGCGATACCATCACCGTTAAGGGCTACATTGAAAACTACCAGCACAGCTCCGGTGATACCGAGGTTGAGTACACTGCCGGTTGTCAGCTGGTCGGCTGGAAGGATACCGGTGCAGGTGAGCCTGAGAAGCCCGATGTACCTGTTGTTCCCGATTCCGATGTTCCCGAGATCGTCACTGCTCCTGTTGCGGAAACCGCTTACAAGCTGTTCCTGAACCAGAAGCTGGCAGGCAAGGTCCTGTACTTTGGCGGTCAGACCGCTTCCGATGCAAACTACCGTCTGGCAACCTCCGCAGAAGCTACTGACGCAGTGGATGTCTACCTGGAGGCTGTTGAGGGTGTGGCCGGTGGCTTCCGT
>JAZSER010000047.1:0-9895 GCA_045531815.1 Faecousia sp.
GGAATTATACGATATGGCTAAGAATATGCAGCCCGTGCTGAAGCGTTGCAGAACGCTGGGCGTTTCTCCTGCCGCAATGGGTTACAACAAGACTTCCAACAAGAACCCCGGCGGTCAGAGAAGAGCTAAGAAATCTGAGTATGCTGCTCAGCTGACTGAGAAGCAGAAGGTTAAGTTTGTATACGGTATCCAGGAGAAGCAGTTCCGGAACTACTACGACAAGGCTACCCGCGCTGAAGGCAACACCGGCGAAGTGCTGCTGACCTATGTTGAGCGCAGACTGGACAACGTCGTATACCGTCTGGGCTTTGCAAACTCCCGCCGTCAGGCTCGCCAGCTGGTGAACCACGGCCACTTTACCGTTAATGGCAACCGTGTCAACATCCCCAGCTTCCTGGTGAAGCCCGGTGATGTGGTTGCTGTCTGCGAGAAGAGCGTTTCCAACAATTTCTTCAAGGCATTGAAGGAAGCTGACGCTTTCGTTGCTGCTCCCAAGTGGCTGGATCGCGATAAGAACACCATGACCGGTAAGGTCGTTGCTATGCCTACTCAGGCAGACATCGACTTCGAGATCGCCGTCCACCTGATCGTCGAGTTGTACTCCAGATAATCGACACCCTGGTTTGTCCGCGCGTATGCATCTGTGGAGGTGCATTCTACACCTTTCACACTTCAATAGGAGGGTTAAGATTCTATGGTAGAAATTGAAAAGCCTCGCATTAACTGTTTTGATGAGAATGGGGATCCTTCATACGGCAAGTATGTTGTTGAGCCTCTGGAGCGTGGTTATGGTATGACCCTGGGCAACTCACTGCGTCGGATCATGCTGTCCAGCCTGCCCGGTTATGCAGCGACTTCTGTGAAGATCGCCGGTGTACAGCACGAGTTCTCCACCATCCCCGGTGTTACCGAGGATGTGACCGAGATCGTTCTGAACGTGAAGCGGCTGATCCTGAAGCTGCACAGCCAGGGCGTCAAGACCGTTTTCATCGATGCAGTAGGTCCTTGTGAGGTCACTGCCGGTGACATCAAGGCTGATGGTGAGGTTGAGATCCTGAACCCCGAGCTGCACATCTGCACTCTGGGTACAGATGCCACTTTTAATATGGAGATCACCCTGTCTCAGGGTCGCGGTTATGTTCCTGCTGACCAGAACAAGTCCGCACAGACCGTAATCGGCGTGATTCCCATTGACTCCATTTATTCGCCTGTTCAGAAGGTGAATTACTCCGTGGAGCCCACTCGTGTCGGCGATAAGACCGACTTTGATAAGCTGACCCTTGAGGTTTGGACCGATTCCACCATCACTGCTAAGGACGCTGTTTCCCTGGGTGCGCGGATCCTGAGTGACCACCTGACCGTGTTCACCAATCTGTCCGACACTGTGAGCGCCGGCTCCACTGTTGTGGAGAAGGTTGCCAACAGCCCCGACACCAAGCTGTCCATGACCATTGATGAGCTGGACCTGTCCGTCCGTAGCTTCAACTGCCTGAAGCGCGCCAATATCAACACCGTGGCTGATCTGATCAGCAAGACCGGTGAGGATATGATGAAGGTGCGTAACATGGGCAAGAAGTCCCTGGACGAGGTTCAGAAGAAGCTGGAAATGATGGGTCTGTCCCTGGCCAGCGAAGACTCTGGCAGCAACAATTAACCTTTTAAAGAGGAGGAAACGTTCATGTTCGGTACTCGTAAGCTGGGCAAGACCAGCGCACAGAGAAAAGCCCTGCTGCGTCAGCAGGTCACCGATTTGCTGGCCAACGGCAAGATTGAGACCACCTTCTATCGCGCTAAGGAAGTGCAGCCCGTGGTTGAGAAGATGATCACCCTGGGCAAGAAGGGCGGCCTGTATAACTACCGCAGAGCTATGGCTTATCTGACCAAGGAAGATGTAGCTAAGAAGCTGTTTGATGAGATCGCTCCCAAGTATGCTGACCGTAATGGTGGCTACACCAGAGTGACTCGTACCGGTGCCCGCCGTGGCGACGCTGCTGAGATGGCAGTGATCGAGCTGGTTTAATCCGGTTAAAGCATTGCAATAAAGAGCGTATCGCATTTGCGGTACGCTCTTTTTGTATACAAAAGCAGGGGCACCGGTGTGTACCGGTGCCCCATAGTATTCTGTAAATGAACTTCCTTATCCGATGGGCTCAAAATCCGCAGCCCCATGCTTACACAGAGGACAGACAATATCCTCGGGCAGAGGCTCACCCTCGTATACCCAGCCGCAGATCTTGCACACATAGCCCTTTTTGCCCTCTGTTTCGGGCTTGGGCTTTACGTTGTTCTGATAGTAGGTATAGGTCATGGTCTCAGTGTCGGAGATCACCCGGGCCTCTGTAACGGAGCAGATGAACATTCCGTGGGTACCCAGGTCCACATACTGCTCCACCTTCAGGCTCATGAAGGAGTTGATATAGCGGGGCAGGAAGCGCAGGCCGTTGTCAGAGCGCAGCTCGTCGATTTCCGCAAACTTGTCTGCAGTGCGGCCGCTGCGGAAGCCAAAGTTCTGGAACACGGAGAAGGGAGCGGAGGTGTCCAGGCAGTTGACATTCATCATACCGGTCTGCTTGATCACATGGTGGGAGTAGTTCTGCTTGTTGATGGTCACGGCTACCCGGTTGGGCGTGTCTGTCAGCTGGGTGACGGCATTGACGATAAGACCGTTGTCCTTGGTGCCGTCGTTGCTGGTCACAACATACAAACCGTAGCCGATGTTGAACAGTGCCTTCATGTCGTTTTTGTTGGCGGTCTCGTCCTGACGGGCAAGATACTCCATGCACAGCTCGTTGGACAGATCCTCGATCTGTGCCTTGCTTTCATCATTCAGAGCAGACAGGATCTTCACAGTGGTGTTGGTAAAGGTGATGTTCTTGCTGTTTGCGAACATATTGCGCATTACCTTTGCGGCGGTAGGTGCCCAGGAGCCATTCTCCATCAGACCAATGGTGCGGTTTTGATAGTTTCTGTCGGTCAGATGGTGGATAAATTCCTTCATGAAGGGGAAGATGTCCGCATTGTATGTGGTGGTGGCAAGAACCAGCTTTCCGTAACGGAAGGCGTCCTCAACAGCCTCTGCCATATCGCAGCGTGCCAGATCATTCACAACGACCTTGGGGCAGCCCTTGTCCTTGAGCTTCTGTGCCAGCAACTCCACAGCAGCCTTGGTGTTGCCGTACACGGAGGTATAGGCGATCATGATGCCTTCGCTTTCCACACGGTAGGAAGACCAAATGTCATAAAGGTTAATATAGTATCCCAGATTTTCGGTCAGAACCGGTCCGTGGAGGGGGCAGATGATGGAGATGTCCAGGCCGGCAGCCTTCTTCAGAAGGGCCTGCACCTGAGGACCGTACTTACCCACAATGCCGATGTAGTAGCGGCGGGCTTCGCAGGCCCAATCCTCTTCCACATCCAGGGCGCCGAACTTGCCGAAGCCGTCTGCAGAGAACAGCACCTTGTCACAGGTGTCATAGGTGACGATCACTTCGGGCCAGTGGACCATGGGTGCGGTAACAAAAGCCAAAGTATGCTTGCCCAGAGAAAGGGTATCGCCCTCGCCGACAACGATCCGGCGGTCTGCGTAGTCCTGACCGAAGAAATTCTGCATCATGACAAATGCCTTGGCAGAGGAGACTACGGTAACATCCGGATACAAGGCAAGAAATCTTGCAATGTTTGCGGAGTGGTCCGGCTCCATGTGCTGCACCACCAGGTAGTCAGGCTTGCGCTGCCCCAGAGTTTTCTGGATGTTATCCAGCCACTCGTGGGCAAAGTTTTTGTCAACGGTGTCCATGATGGCGATCTTTTCGTCCAGGATCATATAGGAATTGTAGGCCATACCGTTGGGCACAACATACTGCCCCTCGAACAGATCTACCTGATGATCGTTTACACCGATATACTTGATGTCATTTGTAATATACATAACAGAACCTCCTTGCTGTTTTCATCCAAAGCATTATACATCATTTATTTCCAAAAGTACAGTGACTTTATCACGGAAAACACAATTGGGAAATGATACCTGCCGGAAATGCTGCCGGAGAAAAACCGCACCGGTCTTGAACCGATGCGGTGAAGTATGCTACTGCAGCTGCTGAAGCCGCTTTCTGTCTTTGATCTCCACAGCGCCACGGGTAAGGGCGACCATACCTTCGCTTTGGAAATAGCGCAGCATCCGGGTGACTACCTCCCGGGCAGTGCCCAGGTGGTTGGCGATTTTTTCGTGGGTCAGCTTTAAGGAATCCCCCTCCAAAGCGCTTTCCTCCAACAGAAATTGGGCAAGACGCTTGTCAAAGCTTTTCCACATGATCTGCTCCATCAGCCACATGAGTTCAGAAAAATGGTTGGTGATCAGGTCGTGGGCATAGTTGGAAAGTGCGATGGACTCGTCCATGAGATTTTTGTAAAGGCAGGCGGGAATGATCCAAAGCTCACAATCCTTCTCAGCCTCGATAAAAATATTAAACTGCATATTGGGCATCACACAGGATGCGGAAAACAGACAGATATCCATTTCAAAAAAGCGGCAGATGGTGATCTCCCGACCTTCTTCGGACAGCAGATATGCCCGGAGCTGACCGCTGCGCACCAGCAAAAGTCCAAGACAATCCGGACTGCCGTCGTGGAGCAGCGTACCGCTTTTGACCGTTTGAAAATCCGCAACAGAAAGGATCCGCTCCTGCTGCTCTGGGCTCAGCTTGTCCCAAATGGGGAAGTAGTTGGAAAGACTCATGCCGATGCCTCCTTCTCTATGCTCTAAATATAATGAATTTGCCAGGATAAGTCAAATGGAAAAAAATTTTTTGATTCTGTGAGAAAGTCACTGAAATTTTGAAACAGTTGTGATATACTAATACCATCAAAAAACAAATGGAGGAAAACACTATGAAATATATCTGTGATGTTTGCGGCTGGGAATATAACGAGGCTGAGGGCTACCCCGAAGGCGGGATCGCACCCGGCACCAAGTGGGAGGATGTTCCCGAAGATTTTGAGTGCCCCCTGTGCTCCGTAGGCAAGGATCAGTTCTCTGAGGAGTAATCAAAAAACACCGCCTTGGGCGAAGTGCCATAGTGATAAACCGCCTCTAAAAGGTGTTTATCCGCGCCGCTCTGCGGTAAAAATGCTCTCAATCCACCAAGGATTCCTGCGCTTTTTACCTTGACCGGCACGAATCTCCGCCTTTTATAGGTGCTGCGCAGTTTTGAAGTGGTAACTTTTCTTCAAGACAAACAAAAAAATTCCCGGAATGCCGACGCATTTTGGGAATTTTTTGTGTAGTATTGGAGAGAAGGGACTGTTCAAAACCGAGTTATCACTATGGTACCTCGCCCTTCAGGCGGTGTTTTTTTGCCTTTGTGACAAAATCACTGTGAAGTTACAACAAGTCGGGTATACTAAAGAAAAAAAGAAAGGAGCAATCGTTATGATCGCTGTTGATAAAGAGAAATTTGAGGCTTTGGCAAAGGAAGACAAGCCCGTTTTGTTGGACTACTGGGCACCCTGGTGTGTGTACTGCCGGAGGATCGCGCCCGCCCTGGAGCGGCTGGAGCAGCAGGAATCGGTGATCATCGGAAAAGTCAACATTGATGAGCAGCCGCAGCTGGCGCTGCAGGAGCAGATCGAGGTGATCCCCACCCTGATCCTTTATAAGAACGGACAGGCCCTGGGCTCCATCGTGGCACCGGAGTCCAAAGCACAGATCGAGGAGTTTATCCGCCAGACGTTGGGAGCGTGAATGGAATGCAGAAGATCTATGATTTGGTTGTGGTGGGTGGCGGACCCGGGGGCTATACCGCTGCGCTGTATGCCGCCCGGGCGGGCCTTCACACATTGGTTTTGGAAAAGCTGTCTGCAGGGGGCCAAATGGCGCTGAGCACCCAGATCGAAAACTACCCCGGGTTCTCCTCCGGTGTGGATGGCTTCACTTTGGGTGAGGAAATGCGCATGGCTGCGGAACGCTTCGGTGCTGTTACGGAGTATGCACAGGTCAGTGCGCTGCAATTGGATCAGAAGATCAAGACGGTCACCACCAGTGAGGGCACATTTTACGCCCGGGCGGTGGTGATCGCCACGGGGGCGAATCCAAAGACCCTGGGGATCCCTGAGGAGCAGAAGCTGGTGGGCAGAGGCGTCCATTACTGCGCATCCTGTGACGGAATGTTTTATAAGGGTAAGACAGTGGCGGTCATTGGCGGAGGAAACTCCGCTGTGGCAGATGCCCTGGTGCTGTCGCGCCTGTGCAAGAAGGTCTACCTGGTCCACCGCAGAGATACGCTGCGGGCAACGAAGGTCTACCATGCCCAGCTGGAGCAGGCGCAGAACATACAGATCCTGTGGAACAGCCGGGTAGAAGCACTGCAGTATGCAGACAAGCTGACGGGGATCGTCCTTGCGGACACCCTGACGGGAAACCCCACGGAGCTTTCCTGCGACGGTGTGTTCATCAGCATTGGCAGAAAACCGGCAACGGAGCTGGTGGGCGAGGTGCTTACCCTGGATGAAAACGGATATATCGTGGCAGATGAAACCACGCAAACCAGCCTGCCCGGAGTCTTTGCCGTCGGGGATGTGCGCACAAAGGCAGTGCGGCAGATCGTAACGGCAGTGGCTGACGGTGCGGTGGCTGCCCACTATGCGGAGGAATATCTCCTGAAACACCCATAGAATGCAGATCCCGCTGCAGGCTGTACCGGCCTGCAGCGGTTATTTTTTCAGGTTCCCCAGCACCTCCAGCAGTGTTCTGCAGTGCTCTTGCTCCTGCATGGCAAGGCGGAGGAAAACCTGCCCGTATTCCGGATCCCGGCTGCGGGCTTCGTAAGCGGCCAGACAGCGCATTTCCTGCCCGTAGCAATGGCGCAATGCGGCTTGGGTATCTCCCAGCTCCGGTACAACGGCTTTTACCGAAGGGTGTGCCCCGGTAAGCAGGGTGTATATCCCCTTTAAGCAAGCTGTATGGGATTGGGATTGTTCATGCAGCCGCCGCAGAGCGGCACTGTCTTTTCCCTGCAGCCGACGGGAAAGCTGCAAATAGGTGGCGGCATTTGTCCATGCCCGGGCGATCATTTCGGTCAAGCCTTCTTCGGAAGTGCCGGAGGTGGTGCTGTTTTGCACACGCTGCCACACCCGGGCAGCCTTTTCCTGATCAATTTTTTGCATTGTTTAGATTCCTTTCTGGAAATAGGATACTTCATTATATGATAGCAACGCTGCAAAGGATGCAGCATCCTGTCGCTGACAGGGCAGCCGGCAGAAAGAATTCATATTTTACCTCTTCCTTTTTTCGGACAAATGTGCTAATATAAATGCAGCAAGAAAAAGGAGGTGCACCGATGCCCCGTGTCAGTGATAAACCCCAGATGATTCTGGACTTTGTAAACGGCTTTGTCCAGGAAAACGGATATGCGCCGTCCATTCGTGAGATCGGTGCAGCGGTAGGGCTGCGTTCAACGGCATCTGTCAGCTATCATTTGCAGCAGATGCAGCAGAAGGGACTTTTGGTATCTCCCGTGGGTAAGGGCAGTAAGCGTGCCATTGTTTCCGCCCAGCGGGCAGGTCACATTCCGGTGATCGGAACGGTCACAGCCGGTATGCCGATCCTGGCAGTTGAGAACCAGGAGGGGACTATGGCCTGGGATGGAGCGCCGGGATGCTTTGCGCTGCGTGTCCGTGGTGACAGCATGATCAATGCCGGGATCCTCAGCGGCGACAAGGTGGTAGTGCGTCCCCAAAACACCGCGGATGACGGCCAGATCGTGGTTGCCCGGATCGGGGATGAGGCTACCGTCAAGCGCTTGCGCTGCAGTAAGGGCGAGGTTTGGCTGATGCCTGAAAATGAGGCTTACCCGCCCATCGACGGCAGGGAAGCGGAGATCATCGGAATTGTCAAAGCGGTCGTAAGAGAATATTGATAAAGAGGTGTGCGTCCGCACACCTCTTTTTTCACGAAAAAGACAAAGATATTGCAAAAATAAATATTTGTGCAAAAACAATTGCATTTTTTGCCACTATATGGTATACTATCTGCGCACAAAATTAGAAAATCAATGAAAAAGAAACTGAAAGGGGTACACAAATGTCTCATAAGTACGTTTACCTGTTTACTGAAGGCAATGGCTCCATGCGGGAGCTGCTGGGCGGTAAGGGCGCAAACCTGGCGGAAATGACCAACATTGGTCTGCCTGTTCCTCAGGGTTTTACCATCACCACTGAAGCCTGCACCCAGTATTACGAAGATGGCCGCAAGATCAATGATAGCATCCAGGCTGAGATCCTGGAGTATGTAACCAAGCTGGAAGGCATCACCGGCAAGAAGTTCGGTGACAAGGAGAATCCTCTGCTGGTCTCCGTCCGTTCCGGCGCCCGCGCTTCCATGCCCGGCATGATGGATACCATCCTGAACCTGGGTCTGAACGAGGAAGTTGTTGAGGTCCTGGCAACTAAGTCCGGCAATCCCCGTTGGGCTTATGACTGCTACCGCCGTTTCATCCAGATGTACTCCGATGTTGTTATGGAAGTTGGCAAGAAGTACTTTGAGGTCCTCATCGACGAGATGAAGGAAAAGAAGGGTGTCACTCAGGACGTTGAGCTGACTGCTGAGGATCTGAAGGAGCTGGCTAACCAGTTCAAGGCTGAGTATAAGAACAAGATCGGCGCTGAGTTCCCCTCTGATCCTGTTGAGCAGCTGATGGGCGCTGTCAAGGCTGTGTTCCGTTCCTGGGACAACCCCCGTGCTAACATCTACCGCCGTGAAAACGACATCCCCTACTCCTGGGGTACTGCTGTTAACGTCCAGTCCATGGCCTTCGGCAACATGGGTGACGATTGCGGCACCGGCGTTGCATTTACCCGTGACCCCGCTACCGGCGCTAAGGGTCTGATGGGCGAGTTCCTGACCAATGCTCAGGGCGAAGACGTGGTTGCCGGTGTGCGTACTCCCATGCCCATCTCTGAGATGGCTGACAAGTTCCCCGAGGCATTCGCACAGTTCAAGAAGGTCTGTGAGATCCTGGAGGACCACTACCGTGATATGCAGGATATGGAGTTCACCGTTGAGAACGGCAAGCTCTACATGCTGCAGACCCGTAACGGCAAGCGTACCGCTCCTGCTGCTCTGAAGATCGCCTGCGACCTGGTGGACGAGGGCATGATCGATGAGAAGAAGGCTGTGGCTATGATCGATCCCCGTAACCTGGATACTCTGCTGCATCCCCAGTTTGACACCAAGGCTCTGAAGGCTGCTTCCCCCATTGGTAAGGCTCTGCCCGCTTCTCCCGGTGCTGCTGCCGGTAAGATCGTCTTCACCGCTGAAGACGCAAAGGCTTGGGCTGCCCGTGGCGAGAAGGTGGTTCTGGTCCGCCTGGAGACCTCTCCTGAGGATATCGAGGGCATGATGGCTGCTCAGGGCATCCTGACCGTCCGTGGTGGTATGACCTCCCACGCAGCTGTTGTTGCCCGTGGTATGGGTACCTGCTGTGTTTCCGGCTGCACCGAGATCAACATGGACGAGGAGAACAAGGTGTTCACTCTGGCTGGCCAGACCTTCCACGAGGGCGACGAGCTCTCCCTGGATGGCTCCACCGGTAACATTTATGCCGGCATCATTGCTACCAAGGATGCTGAGATCGCAGGTGAGTTCGGCCGCATCATGGCTTGGGCTGACCAGTACCGTACTCTGAAGGTCCGCACCAATGCTGACTCCCCCCGTGATGCCAAGAAGGCTCGCGAGCTGGGTGCAGAAGGCATCGGTCTGTGCCGTACCGAGCATATGTTCTTCGAGGAAGGCCGTATCGGACCCTTCCGTGAGATGATCTGCTCTGACACTGTTGAGGAGCGTGAGGCTGCTCTGGAGAAGATCCTGCCCATGCAGCAGGCTGACTTCGAGGGCCTG
>JAZSER010000088.1:0-18220 GCA_045531815.1 Faecousia sp.
ATGAGGTGGGCAAGCAGGCACTGGATTTTCTGATTGCCAATTCCGGCAGCCGCCGGAATCTGGAGGTTGACTTCTTTGGTGGTGAGCCACTGATGAACTTCCAGGTGGTGAAGGACCTGGTGGCTTATGCCCGGAGCATCGAGAAGGAAAAGGGCAAGAACTTTCGTTTCACCCTCACCACCAACGGTATACTGGTGGATGATGAGGTCATCGAATGGGCCAACCGGGAGTGCAGCAATGTGGTGCTGAGCCTGGACGGACGAAAAGAGATCCATGACCGCTTCCGGGTGGACTATGCAGGCAACGGAAGCTGGGAGAAGATCGTACCCAAATTTCAGAAATTCGTGGAGGCGCGTGGCGGCAAGGAATACTATATGCGTGGTACCTTTACCCATGCAAATCCTGATTTTCTAAAAGATATTCAGACCATGCTGGATCTGGGCTTTCATGAACTGAGCATGGAGCCGGTTGTCTGTGCCGCGGGAGATCCTTCCGCACTGACCGAGCAGGATATGGCTGTTGTTATGGACCAGTATGAAAAGCTGGCGGAGTTGATGCTGGAGCGGGATAAGGAGGGGAAGCCTTTTACCTTCTACCATTACATGATCGATTTGTCCGGTGGACCTTGCATCTACAAGCGCATCTCAGGCTGCGGCAGTGGAACGGAGTATATGGCTGTCACGCCATGGGGTGATCTGTACCCCTGCCATCAGTTTGTCGGCGAGGAGCGATTCAAGCTGGGTAATATTTGGGATGGTGTGACCAATACCGCGATCCAGGACGAGTTCGCTGCCTGCAATGTCTATGCCCACCCCGAGTGCCGGGACTGCTGGGCGAGACTGTATTGTTCCGGCGGCTGTGCGGCCAATGCGTATCACGCCACAGGCTCTGTTACCGGTGTGTATGAGGATGGCTGTAAGCTGTTCCGTAAACGAATGGAGTGTGCCATCATGGTAGCGGTAGCCCGCGCACTGGGTGAATAAGATGGATACCCCGATCTGTGATTTTGTTCGGGAATATGCCCGGTCAAACACCTGCCGTCTGCATATGCCGGGGCATAAGGGCTCTGGGCATCTGGGAATGGAGTATCTGGATATTACGGAGATTCAGGGGGCGGACAGCCTGTACGAGGCAGACGGGATCATTGCCCGAAGTGAAGCCAATGCAAGCGCCCTGTTTGGGTGCCGGACACTTTATTCCACCGAAGGCTCTTCCCAGTGTATCCGGGCGATGCTGTACTTGCTGTTGCTCTATGCCAAGCAGCGGGGGAGGAAGCCTATGATCGCGGCAGGGCGGAATGCCCATAAAGCATTTTTAACGGCCTGTGCAATGCTGGATTTGGATGTCAGTTGGCTGTATCCCCATGACGCATCCAGCTATCTTTCCTGCAATTTGACACCGGAGGAACTGGAGGAATTTTTGCAAAACGCCCAGGAAAAACCTGTAGCCGTTTATTTGACAAGCCCGGATTATCTGGGGATGGTTGCAGATATCGGCGGTATCGCAGAGGTGTGCCACCGGCATGGTGTTTTGCTGGCTGTGGATAATGCCCATGGCGCATACCTTAGATTTCTTCCCAGGTCCATGCATCCGATTGATTTAGGCGCGGATATTTGCTGCGATTCTGCCCACAAGACCTTGCCGGTGCTTACCGGAGGCGCATATCTGCATTTGTCCGCTGAAATGGATGGGGCAGTGGGGGAGCAGGCAAAGAACGCTTTGATGCTGTTTGGTTCTACCAGCCCGTCTTATTTGATTTTGCAATCACTGGATGCTGCGAATCAGTATCTCGACAGCTATCCCCAGCAGCTACGGAAACAGATTTCCAGGCTGAGGGCATTTAAAGAAAGACTTTGCCGGCAAGGCTACGCATTGTATGGAAGCGAAGTGCTAAAGCTGACCATTCAGGCCAAACCCTATGGATATACAGGCGATCAGCTGGCGGAGCTTCTGCGGCAGATGAAAATTGAGCCGGAATTTGCAGATCCGGACTATCTTGTGCTGATGCTGTCTGCTGAAGCTGACGAAGAAACACTGACGCAGCTTGAACAGGCACTTTGCGGGATTCCGGCCCAAGCGCCCATTACCGACCCGTGTCCTGCCTTTGCTCCGGGAGAACGGGTGATGACGATTCGGGACGCTGCCCTTGCTTGTTCCGAGCGGCTTCCGGTGGAGCAATGTCTGGGGCGTATCCTGGCGGTTCCCACGGTGGGCTGCCCGCCTGCAGTTCCTGTTTTGGTTTGCGGAGAGCGGATCGACGATCATGCCATGGCATGCTTTGCGTACTATGGCATCGACCACTGCTTTGTGGTTAAGTCCGGTGAGTGAACTTGCAAAAGCCAGGCTGCGCTGCGTTTTGGTTTCAACGGGAATGTCTCAATCATATTAAAAATCCGAACCGCTTCACGACAGGAAGCGGTTCTGATTTTTTGTATATAGATGGATGCTGCCAAACCTTTTCAGGACCCTGCAGATCGCAGAGCGTGGTTTTGCGGGTTTATTGCCCCTTTTCTTCTTCGGCCAGCGCGGCAACGGTATCGTGGGCGGCTTTTTGAAGCGTTTGGATCAGATCCTCACTGAGCTCGTAGTCGGGGCGGAAGGTATTGCCGATACAGCTTTCTCCCAGCAAACGCTCAAACCATACACAGGCGTTTAAGTATTGACCGCCGCCGATATCTCCATCGTGTCCGCGGTCATCCGGGTGTCCGATCCGGGCGCACAGATTATCGTAGCCCCCGTCGCGTACCCGGCGCCATGCCGGTCCGGTGGGAATGGGAAGCACCTGGTCTTCTGCGCAGACCTGCTTGGCCAAAGCGGCAAGATTTTCGTCCAACGCATGCTGCTTGGACGGCTCGTCGTACAGAACGCCGGACTTGTCAGCACCCAGTTGGAAGGACCAGCTGTGATGCCAGTAATAGGCAGACTTGGGGAAGTTCGTTTTGATGTGGGCCCACAGCTCTTTGCGCATTTGTCTGGTCTCATCCAGGATCTCCTCCGCCGGCTTGGCGGCAAAGTCTGCCGTTCCGCTTTGCAGAGAGATCGCATCCCAGTTCGCTTGCTGCAGGCAGTAATCAAGACTCGCGTTTTCGACTACGGTTTTGCCGTTTTCATCGTGGGTGATGAACTTGTAGTTCGCTTGGCCTTCCTTCCACCACTGGTAGTGTTGGCGGATGATACAGCCGGAGGCATAGACATTGGAAACCCGTACCTTGAGACCGTTGGCAGTGGCCAAGCCCACCAGCTCATCGGCATAGTAGTAGCAATGGCTGTTGCCGATCATCAGAATGTTCATGGTATCGTCCTTGGCGGGGTCTTCTTTTTGATAGATATTCTTCATTTGGGGCGCCTCCGTTGTTTCGGGTGTGTTTGCATTCGGTGCGCAGGCAGACAGCAAGGCTGTCAATGGCAGCGCCAGAGCAAGGATCGCAGCGATTCGTTTCATTAAATGATGCCTCCTTACAGAAGTTTCTGCTTTGATTGTAACATACAGTAAAAATGACATACCAGTTAAAAAACATTTAAAGGTATACTTAAATTTATTAACCCCCTCTTAAATTGGCACAATGCATAGAAATAAATTGTATCGATAAAATACTATTGATTTCTTTAATACAGATATGGTATACTGAAAAATATCATGAAAGGGGAGATGCTCTATGAAAAAAGCAATTAGCATCCTTTTGGCTGCACGGATGCTTTTGAGCCTGTGTGCCTGCGGCACCGGCGAAGCTTTGGCTGAAAAGTATGTGGAGCTTCTGAATCAAGTGAAGAATTAACAAAAAAAGCCTTCTGCTTCTGCAAAGCAGAAGGCTTTTTTGTTGACAAAATCCGCTTCCTTCTGCATAATAGGTAAGGTTTTGAAAGGAAGCGATGCTATGGACCGCGTTCACCTGTTTCACGGATTCAGTGGATTTGTAAAGAAAAATGTGGTCATGCTGGTGGCAATGCTGGCGGCTGTGGTGACCTGCTTTTTGGTGCCGCCGGATGCGCAGTATCTGCAGTATTTTGATGTAAAGACACTCACATGCCTGTTTTGCGTGCTGGCTGTGGTCTGTGCGCTGAAAAATATCAGCTTTTTCTACATACTGGCAAAAAAGATCGTGCGGATCTTCAAAAATGCCAGGCTGAGCATTTTGGCGCTGGTATATATTACCTTTATCGGCTCGATGCTCATTGCCAATGATATGGCGCTGCTTACATTTTTGCCCTTGGGCACCTTTGTGCTGACAGCCACCGGAAAAGGTAAGTATATGGCATTTACTTTTATTATGCAGAACATTGCGGCCAATTTGGGCGGGATGCTGACACCCTTTGGCAATCCCCAAAACCTGTACCTGTACACCAAGTTCCAAATCCCCAACATGGAATTTATGGGCATTATGCTGCCGCCGTTTGTGCTGTCTGTGGTGCTGATCACAGTGTGCTGCATTCTTTTTGTAAAGCCTGACCCGCTGGAGCTGAAGGACGAGAAGGTGAGCCTTCCTGTGGGACGGACGGTGGTGTATCTTGCGCTGTTTGCGCTGGCCATTGCCATTGTGTTCCGGGGGATCCCCTACTGGATCGGTTTGGCGGTGATCCCTGCGGTGCTTTTGTTTATGGACCGCAAGGCGCTGAAAATGGTGGACTATCCGCTTTTGCTTACCTTCGTTTTCTTCTTCGTGTTTTCGGGGAATATGGCGCGGATCGATGCGGTGCGGGAGCTGTTTTCCCTGCTTTTGCAGAAGAGCACCCTTTTGTTCAGCGTAGTATCCTGCCAGGTGATCAGCAATGTGCCCTCGGCTATTTTGCTGTCCCAGTTTACACAGAACTATAAAGAACTGCTTTGGGGCGTGAATATCGGCGGTGTGGGAACGCTGATCGCATCCCTGGCAAGCCTGATCACCTTCCGGGAGTACACAAAGCACAACAAGGGAAAGACCCGCTACTATGTGCTGCTGTTTTCGGCCTTTAACTTTGCATTTTTGATTATTCTGGCGCTGTTTGTATGGGTGCTGCAGGCTGGTTTCTGACGGATGCCGGCTGCGAAAACCCTGTGGAAATTGCTGTGACTTGCTATTTGCAATGATTTGTGCTATAATAGTCAACCGAATTGCGAATTTGCACAAAAAAGGAGCTTAGACCCCTATGAGATTACATAAACGAAGCCTGTCACTGCTGCTGTGTATTGTGGTTTTGACAGCGGTGGTGATCGGTTTGGCGCCGCAGGCGAATGCTGCGTCAAAGATGTCGGTCTCCAAGGCTTTTGTGGATGTGCTGAAAAAGATGGAAGGCTTCAGCGCACTTGCCTATTGGGATTACTCCCAGTGGACCGTGGGCTACGGTACCCAGTGCCCGGCGGACAAACTGGAAGAGTATAAGACAAAAGGAATTACCGAGGAGGAAGCGCTGAAGCTTTTGGACGCGGAGCTGGACCGCTTTGAAGCGGATGTGAACGGCTTTGCCTCCAAGCATGGCCTGACACTGAAGCAGCAGCAATTTGATGCGCTGGTCAGCTTCAGCTATAACTGCGGATCTTCCTGGATGAGTGAAACCACCGGCTATTTTAATACGGCGGTCCGTGACGCAGATATGGGAGGCGCCCTGCTTTACGGAATGGGCCTGTTCAGCACGGCCGGCGGTCAGTATTCTCTGATCCAGCGCAGACTCTGCGAAGCGAATATGTACATAAACGGTGTGTACAAGGCATACAATTCCGGAGACAATGGGATCCCTGCCAATTTCAAGTGGGTCTTTTTGGACGGGAACGGTGGCCAGGTGCGCTATAAGATATGTGTATACGATGCCAAGGAGGCTGCACCTGTGAATGTGGCCTTTGAGAATATCCCGGTGGGGAAGGACGCATCCGGGCAGCCGTTTATCTACACCCTTGCCGGCTGGTACACGGCAGACGGCAAAAAGGTGGATGCCCTGGATTTTTCCCTTACCAACGGACAGACCCTGTATGCCCGCTGGGCAGATCCCGAGGGGAATATCCAGCAGGTCCAGCCGGGTGAGACCATCGAGGAAATGAAGGTCACTGTGAATAATTCCAATGTGAATATCCGCAGCGGCCCCGGTACGGAGTATGCCAAGGTAGGCGTAGCCCAGTACGGAGATGTCCTGACACTGACCGCGGTCCAGCAGGGCGGCGGCTACACCTGGGGCAAGTGGGAAAAGGGCTGGATATGCCTGGATTATACGGACTATGCCCAGCAGATCGCCCAGAAGAAATACCCGAAATACGGTGTTGTAAATGCGTCGGATGTAAACTATCGGACTGAGCCGGTGATCAGTAGCTCGACCCTGGTGGGAAAGAAGCAAAAGGGCGATGCGGTGACCATCGTGGAAGAGAAGAAGAGCGGATCGACCCTCTGGGGTAAAATGTCCGACGGATACTGGATCTCGCTGGACTATGTCACCTTTGACGGTGAGCAGACATCTGCTGTTACGGATGTGACACTGGTACAGCTGCCGAAAAAGCTGCGCTACAGATCCATGTCGGAAAGCCTGAAGCTGGAGGGAAGCATTCTGCGGGTCCAGTATGCGGACGGAAAGATCAGCGCAAAAACACTGACCCGTGAGATGGTCACGGCTTATGAAAAGACCGGTGATGATACCGCCCAGGTCACTGCCACCTACCAGGGCAAAAAGGTGACCTTCCAGGTGGGGATCGGTCAGTATACCGTTACCTTCCTGGATTGGGACGGAACGGTCTTGTCCCGGAAATACTATGATAAGGATGCCCAGGTGACCGCACCGGAGGCCCCGGAGCGTGCAGCTGACGAGACATACACATACACCTTCCAGGGCTGGGATAAACCTGTTGCAGCCTGTACGGAAGACGCGGTGTATACTGCGGTCTATACCTCTGCATATGTAGAGTACGCAGTGATGTTCCTAAATGCAGACGGCTCGGTGATCGCAACGCAGATCTGCCACTACGGTGACCAGGTGCAGATCCCGGAAGCACCGGAGCGCCCGGCTTCGCTGCCGGAGGAGGCAGTGTTCCGGGGCTGGACACCGGAGGTGACCATCTGTACGCAGAATCAGGTGTACAGAGCGATCTTCTCCACTTCGGAGCTGCGGGGCGACTTTAACGGAGACTTCCTGGTCTCGGATGCCGATGCCATCTACCTGCTGCGGCACATCCTGCTGCCTGACCGCTACCCGGCTGCCCAATCGGCAGATGTGAACGCAGACGGCCAAAACAGCGACGCAGATGCCATTTATCTGCTGCGCCATGTGCTGTTGCCGGACAGATATCCTTTGGCTGATGAAGCGCCTATGGGATAGTGTGTGATTTTGAACAAAAATAGTCTGTGTTTTTGTACAGTTTGATAATTTCTGATGCGTAAAAAGATTTTTACTTGATTTTTGATGGATTGTACAGTATAATTTTGAATGTCTAAAAATATGGCTTTCCATGCAAATGGGGTCAAATAATTATGAGGTGAGATCATGAAAAAGTTATTCGCACTTGTTCTGTGTGTACTGCTGATCGGTGCCCTGGCTGTCACAGCATTTGCTGCTGATACCGCTAAGGTCACTGTTACTGCAGACAAGACTACTGTTAACCGTGGCGATACTGTTAAGGTGTCCGTTACCGTTACCGGTGCATCTACCACTTCTCTGACATACGCCCCCAAGGCAAGTGATGTCTACGATCTGGTTTCCGGTACTGTCGGTGCTTCTATTGATGGCAACACCGTAGCATTGTCCGATTTCTCCACCAACATGGGTGAGGCCGGCGGTGTTAAGTTCTACGATGGCCTGGTTATTGCTTTCAAGTCCGCCACTGCTCTGAACGGTGAGGTCTGCAGCTTCGAGCTGAAGATCAAGGATGATGCTCCCATCGGTTCTGTCGAGCTGACTGATGTTGTCGTTGTCACCGGTGCTCAGGTCGATCTGACCGACGCTACCATCACTGTTGCTTGCAAGCACGAGTTTGGCAAGTGGACCAATGCTGGCGACAAGCACGCTAAGACCTGCTCCATCTGCGGCGCTGAGGAGACTGCTGCTCACGCATTCGATGCCGGTAAGGTCACCAAGGAGCCCGACTGCAAGAATCCTGGCGAAAAGACCAAGACCTGTGCAGATTGCGGTGCTACCACCACTGAGTCCATTCCCTCCACCGGCAAGCATGCTTACGGTGCTGCTACCAAGGTAGACGAGAAGAACCACAAGCAGGTTTGCACCGGCTGTGGCGAAGAGAAGGTTACTGCTCACGCATTCGACGCTGGCAAGGTCACCAAGGAGCCCACTTGTAAGGACACCGGCATTCTGACCAAGACCTGCGCTGATTGTAAGGCTACCACCACTGAGACCGTTCCCGTTACCACCAATCACACCTACGGTGCATGGGAGAAGGCTGACGAGCTGAGCCACGCACATGTATGTACCGTCTGCGGCAAGACTGAGTCCGCTCAGCACGCATTCGACGCTGGCAAGGTCACCAAGGAGCCCACTTGTAAGGACACCGGTATTCTGACCAAGACCTGTGCTGATTGTAAGGCTACCGCTACCGAGACCATCCCCGTAACCGAGGATCATACTTACGGTGCATGGGAGAAGGTCGACGCTGAGAACCACAAGAGCGCATGTACCGTTTGCGGCAAGGAAACCACTGCTGCTCACGAGTTTGCTCTGGTCTCCAATGAAGAGACTCACTGGGAAGAGTGTGCTTGCGGCGAGAAGAAGGAAGCTGTAGCTCACGAGTTCAAGAACGCTGCCGACGAGAAGACCCACTGGACCGAGTGTGTCTGCGGTGTTACTACTCAGGGTGCTGCGCATACTTGGGACGAGGGCAAGGTTACCACTGAGCCCACCACCGAGAAGGAAGGCGTTAAGACCTTCACCTGTGCTGACTGCGGTGCTACCAAGACCGAGGCTGTTGACAAGCTGACTCCCCCCAAGACTCCTGCTACCGGCGACAACAACATGAATGTTGCTCTGGTTGTTCTGGCTGTCCTGGCTACCTGCGGTTTGGCTCTGTCCGTCATCGGCAAGAAGAGAATCGCTCGCTAATCTAAACTGTACTAAAGCTGCAGTCTGCTGATCCTCGGGTCAGCAGACTGCACTTGCCTTATTGGCAAAATATTGGTAATGATTTCTAACCGGAGTGATCCGGTCCTGAGTGGAGGTCCCGCGATGAATCGTATTTTGAAAAGCGCATTGGCTTTGCTGCTGACCTTGTGCATGATCCTGCCGCTGGCAGTACCTGCCTATGCCGAAGGCACTGTGCTGCCGGGTGAGACCGGCGTTACCATCAGAGATCCCGACAGCTATCCCGCTGATAAGCAGGCTGCAGCTGAAGAACTGCGCAGCCAAATGGAGAAACGGCAGCCGTCTATTGAGATCAAGTTTCAAACCTCTGAAGACCTGGGGAAGGTACTGAACGAGATCTTTGAGCTTGCGTTGGCACATACCGGTGTACCCACCCAGGGCGATTATCTCAAATGGCAGATCGGCACTGTTGAGTATGGCTTCAGTGGTATGGAAGTCAGTGGCGTATGTTACGGCAAGCTGATCTTCCATGTGAATTATTACACCAATGCCCAGCAGGAAGCGGCCTTGGATCAGGCTGTGGATTCCCTGCTGCGCCAGCTCAATGTATACAAGGCCGATGACTATACCAAGGTCTCTGCGATCTACGACTATATGTGCAGCAATATTGTATACGACACGGAAGGCTTGCTGGATGAAACGGACGATCTTAAGTTCACCGCCTATGCAGCGCTGATCAAAAAGACCTCTGTTTGCCAGGGCTATGCAAATCTGTTTTACCGCCTGGCGCTGGAGCTTGGTGTGGATACACGGTTGATTACCGGAATCGGAAATGGCGGCGGTCATGCCTGGAACATTGTCCGCCTGGACGGCAAGTATTACAACCTGGATGCCACATGGGATGCACCCCTGGCGGCGATGGGCAGAGAGTATCAGCATTTCCTGGAGTGTAACGCAGATTTTTCCGACCATTACCGTGACGCTGCCTATACAACAGCGGCGTTTGAAAAGAGCTATCCCATGGCGAAAGAAAACTATGTCTATGTGGAGAAGGAAGCGATTCCCGGAGACATGAACAGTGACAGCAAGCTGACAGATGCAGATGCGATTTATTTGCTGCGGCACACAATGATTCCTTCCCGCTACCCGGTGCCCGGGGATGCGGATGTAAACGGTGATGGAAATATCAACGATGCGGATGCGATCTATCTTCTGCGGCACATCATGATCCCCACAAGATATCCCTTGTATCCGTCTCGCTGAGACCGCGCTGCGTCAAGTGCGGTGATTAAGGAGCGAATATGAAAAAAGTTATATTACTGATTTGTTGCGTTTTGCTGCTGCAGATCCTTGCAGTTCCCGCATTTGCGGCAGATACCCTGCACTTTCATGTGGAAGCCTCTGCGGAGCAAGTGAGCCCCGGAGACCTGATCGTCTTTACAGTCAGTGTTCAGCAGAGCGCAAAGTGTACATCCTTCCTGTACATCCCGGAATTTGATGCAGATGTGCTGGAAATGGTAGACGGTGCTTGTTTGGTTGAAGGCGCTCTTCTGAAGGACTTTTCCAAAACAGACGGTGTTGTGGTTCTGTTTGAAGAGGAAACGGCATACCGGGGAAAAGTCTGCAGCTTTACTCTGCGGGTCAAGAACGGTGCCAAGGGCGGTAATACAGTGCTTACAGGCGAGTATGCGGCCCAGAATGCCGCGGGATTCTTGGATGTGAGCGCAGATGAGGTGACGATTACTGTCCGCGCTGACGCTCAGCAAACGCCTCAGACGACAGAGGCAACGCTTCCTTCAATATCGGTCGATCCTGTAATTCCCGCCGTTCCCGGGGTAACACCCGCACCGGATGAGAAGCCCCAGGAAACCCAGGTCGCCACGGAGCAGATGCCCACTGAAACAGCCCAGGATATTACCATAACCATTGGTGCGTTACCGCAGGATGCGGAGCAGGAGCAAGAACCGCAGACACCGAAGTTCCCTCTGTGGATCTTGATTCTCAGTGTGCTGGTGGTTTTGGCAGCGGCTGTGCTGTTTATGTTCCTGGGAAAAAAGAATAAGTAAAAGAAAAGCAGGCTGCACCCGGAAGGTGCAGCCTTCAGTTTTTATTATTGTAGTGCAAGAAGTGCTGCTTCAAAAGCAGCGGCAATGCGTGTGGCGCATTCAGGACCAACGGAGTTGGTCTCTTCATAATGGTCTTCGCCCTTGTAGTCGGTTATGCGGTCCAGATAGGGTTTTTCCTTGTTCACCAGATAATCAGAAGGCGGTACGATATAACCAATCTCGTCATTGGCAAGTCCGATGATCAGCATTTGGTTGATACCGTTCTCTCTTGCGATCACGCTGAGCTGCTTTGGGTTGGGGTTGAAGGGGTTGGCATCCCCAAACAGAAGACCCGATACCAGTTCCGGGAATATCTCACCCGGGATCAGCGTCACAGCAATGTCATCCAGCATCAGCACGGAAAGCTCTGTTTCCACACCGTAGCCTGTGGCACTTTCCGCTTCCACCGCTTTGTTGTGCAAGATCCCCAGGAAGCGGTACAGAAGGAATGCCGGATTGTCCATGGGGATGGTGAAAACGGTGCGGCTCATATTCATTTTGGGTAAGAGCTGCCGCTCCTGCTGCGGTGTAATGGAGAGGGCGTATTCCACCAGCTTTTCTGCAGTGAGCTTCAGATTCTCAACAGCATGCTCACCGGTGTCTGGGAAAAAGTCCTTTGTCATGATCAAGCCACCGATCGCGCCGGGGCAGAACATGGTGTCGTCACCGGTTTGCTCCGTTACCTGGTCACAGAGAAGGCCGGGGAAATCGCGGCTTAAAAGTGTATTGGCACCTCGCAGGGATTCTGCATGTGCCCCGTAGAAGTACATTCGGACACCGGCACTGCCATCGGAGGCTTCCAGCCGCAGGTGATACAGATTGGCATCAAACTCCTGAGGGATCCGGGAATCCCGGAACATATCCTGGGTCTTTACCTGCCCAAAATACAGCGCGCCCTGCTTTCGTTTGGCAGCAGCCTCCTGACCGGCTTCCGTGGCTGCCTGAATGAGTGCTGCCATGTAGTCATCGTTTTTGCCGTCGATCCCGATGGGACCCCAAAGGCCCAGGGTGTCCAAGCCGGCATGGGTGTGGGTGGAGTAGACATTGATGGATGCACAGTTGGGAATGTCCTTCAGGGCATGGCGGATGGTAGCTACAGTGCCGCTGTCCAGACCCACACAATCAATGCCGATGAGCAGGATGCCCTCAGCGCCTGTGTCCAGCCATAGAGCCCGGGCCTCGCAGTAATCCAGCACACCGGTGATTTCCACACCGCTGTTATAGCCTGCAATGTACAGAGGCTCTTCGCTGTTTTCATCGGGAAGGATCTGCCGCTTGGCAAAGCCGTAGTACCAATGCTCGCCTGAAGAGGTGAGCACTTGTTCTGCGGATAAGGAGTCTTCTTTTTCACAGCCCAAACAGGTAAAAAGAGAGAGGATCAGTACGATCACGCACAGGATGCGTGTGGTTCTTTTCAGCATAGCCTGCCTCCTTATAAAAGCAACGGCAGAACAGCCGGCAGCAGCTTTGCCACGCAGACGCTGTTTACCTCGGTGTAGTAAAGGCAGAACAGGGAAAGGGGAAGTAAAAATACCGTACCGGTGATGATACTGACCCAAAGCCGTACCTTGGGCTTGGAAAACACCGCCCGCATCAAAAGACCGATCAGACCGCCTGCGGTGAGTGCGATCAGCCAGGGAGAGACCAGGGCGGCATCTTTTAACTGCTGCGCAACCTGGATGATCTGCACAGCTGTGCCAGCGGCAAGACCTGCACTGATCCATCGGATCAGAATGTGCAGATTTCTGATCAACAGTTGGGAGAAAAGAACAACCAAAACGGCATACAATAAGCCGTACAACAGGGGAATTCCCCACTTTTTTGTCAAAGTCATACGATCACCACATTTCACCGGGATCAGAAAAGTGCTATCTAAAGATTATGCTTCCGAATTCAGAGAAACCAGTTCCCGGTAGACGTTCATGTCCCCGCGGTTGATGGTCAGCGGCATAATGGATATGTAGCCGCTCATGACACAATCGGTATCCAGTTCCAAATTATTGCTGTTTTCATAGACAAACCTGCCCTGGGGCATATACATGTCGTTTCCCTCCGGAAGGAAATCGTCGGAGTAGAAGTGCCCACCCTGCCGGGTGATCCGAATGCCCTTTGCATCCGGCACAATATTTACATTGTAGAGAGGGCATTTTTCCAAAAGCTTATGCTCCCGGAAAAATGCCAGCACACTGTCCAAAGGCTCAATGGCCCGGTCATACATGCCGGGAGATGTGGAAACAGCGATCGCCTTGATCCCCAGGGATGCGGCTTCAAAGACCGCACCGGCTGTGCCGGAATACATGATGTCCTTGCCCATGTTAAAGCCTTTGTTGATGCCGGAGATCACCAGATCATACTGCTGCTTCATACCCAGCACGGCATAGCGGACGCAATCGGCAGGGGAGGAGTCAACGGTGTACGCAGCAATTCCGGGCGCTAATTCCACCTGCTTGATCTGGAAGGCCTTGTGCAGCTCAATGCTGTGACTTTTGCCGCTTTGCTCAAACTTGGGAACAACGGTGGTGACTTCGCCCAGCTTTTGACACCACTGGATCAGTGGGATCAGCTGGCTGGCGCTGATGCTGTCATCGTTGGTGATCAGAATTCTCATAACCAGCCCTCGTGTGTTTCTTTGTATTCTTTGATCAAAGCGTCGGCATCTGCCAGCAGGGATTGCATTTCCTCCATGCCGTAAATGGTTGCACCGCAGGCGCAGGCATGACCACCGCCGTTGTACTTCTCGGCAATGGAGTTCACATGGACAAAGCGGGAACGCAAGCGGACGCGGATCGAACCTTCCGCATCTCCGTTCTCGATCAATGCCATCCAGCAGATACAGCCACGAATGGAGTCCAGCGTACCAACGCAGGCACTGGCCTGCTCCAGGGTCAGATGGAACTGCTCCTGCATTTGTTTGTCAATAAAGATATAGGCGACACCGTTGGGTGTGACCTGCATTTTCTGATAGATATGCGCCTTGAATTTCAGATATTCAAAGGCCTCCAGGTAAAGCCGCGCAAACAGCGTTTCTGTGTCGATGCCGGTATCCAGAAGCACGGCAGCCGCCCGCATGGTCTCACCGGTGACCCCTTCGTATTTGAACCGGCCGGAATCGGTCACCATGCCGGTATACAGATGGGTGGCGGCGGCAGAATTGAGCACCAGCTCATCTGCAAAGGTGCTGTAGAAATCCACGATCATTTCGCAGCAGGAAGAGCGCTCTTCCTCCACCCAAATGTAGTCGCCGTAGTTCTCCAGGGGAATGTGGTGATCGATCTTGATCAGCTCTTTGCACTTTTTGTACTTTTTGTTGGAGATGCGGGCTTCGGAGGCGGTATCTACCACGATGCCCAAAGCGTCCCGGTACAGGGCATCATCCACAGGTGCGTCTTCCGGCCCCATAAATTCCAGGTAGGCAGCGGTGTCCTGATCGATCAGGTAGACCTCTTTTTCCGGCCATGTGGCAACCAGGATCTCCTTCAAGCCCTTGGATGCACCGACGCAATCACCGTCGTTACGCACATGGCGGAACAGGAAGATGCGGTTGTATTCCTTTATTTTCTCGAGTATTTGTTTTTTGATTTCGTAATTCATACTGTTCCTCCTGCCATTGCGTCCAGATCGGCAAGCATTGCCATAGCGGTCTGCTTGTCTGCCACGGTGGCACCGCTGGCCTTGGCATGACCACCGCCGCCATACTTAACAGCAATGGGATTGATATTATATTTGCTGGAGCGGATCTCGCACAGCACACCGGCATCGGTCTGCGTAAAGTTGACCCAAATGTCTGTACCCCGGATATCCGCCATGGTGTTGACCATTCCCCGGGACACGGTAAAGGTGTCCGTATTCAGTGCTTCCAGCTCTTCCCGGGTGGTGTAGATATAGGCCACACGGTTTTGCGTGAAGCGGATCTTCAGAATAAAGCTGGCCTTCAGCTGCTTGGAAGAAAAATCATCGGCATACAGATCCCGGAACAGCTGGTTGGTGTCAAACTTCTGCTCCATCAAAAGGGAAGCCAGCCGGAAGGTCCGGGCGGTGGTGCCGTCATAGCGGAAGCGGCCGGAGTCTGTAACCATGCCGGTGTAAAGGGACTTGGCGGCCAAAGGATTCAGCCGAAGACCGCACCGGCTGACAAATTCCGTGATCAGACCGCAGCAGCTTTCATAGCTGGTGTCGATCATTTCCTCATCTGCGATTTGACCGCAGAAAATGTGGTGATCAAACCGCACGGTTTTCGCAGCCAGCTGATAGCGGTCATCGCTGATCAGATGGGCAGAGCCGCAATCCAGGATGATGGAAAGTGCGCCCTGAAAAGCCTCATCCCGGAGGTCGTCCATTTCGGCGTCCTCCATAAAACCAAAGAAGCCGGGATCATCACCCACCATATATATCTGCTTTTCCGGAAAATTCTCCAAAAGGACATGCTTCATACCGATCTGGCTGCCAAGGGCATCGCCGTCGGGTCGATTGTGCCGGTGGATAATAATGCGATCGTAATCTCGGATCGTCTGCAAAATTTTATCAAACATTTGAAAACCTCTTATTCGGTAAAATTGGATTCATATTTGGATTCATTATAGCATAGCTTGCCCGGTTTCGCAATGGAAATATAAACCCAGCCGTCACTGACAGCTGGGTTTCAGAAGCTACATAAAAAACAGGACAAGAGAGACTGCCAGCAGCAATGCAGAGCCTGCTGTGCACACCAGGCAAATGCGCTGCAATATGCGCCCTTGCAATTTTTGTTTGCTGATCAGGGAAAGGATTAGCCCAACAGACGCGGCTGCAAACAGGCAGATGCCGTAGCCCCAACCGATGCCGAAGTAGTCGATGCCGCTGGCGCTGGGATCAGCGGATAATGCCTGCAGGATGCTATGGATGTCAACAAAACTGTAAATACAGAACAGGACCGATAAAAGAAAAACCACGCAGGAAACGGAAAACAGGGCAATGGAAACAGCCATTTTCATGTGCAGACCTCCGGGAAGAACTAAAAGTAGTATACTATAGATCCGGTACAGAAGCAAACAGTATTTCCGGACAGGAACACCCAACCCCTTTTCCTACGCAGCGTAGGTTGCCCATATGCCGATTTCGTGATATGCTTTTTTCAGAAAGTGGGGGATCTTGATGAATACCTATGTCACCGGAATGACCATCAAACATCTTCGGGAAAGTAAGAACATGACCCAGGGCGCATTGGCTGAAAAAATCGGCGTCAGCAGCAAAACGGTATCCAAATGGGAGACGGGAAAGGGCTTGCCGGATATCAGCTTGCTGCAGCCTCTGGCCCAGGCGCTGGGGGTTTCCGTGATCGAGCTGATGAACGGACAGTATATCGTCAATAAAAATATATCTGCCCATATGCTGCGATCGAAGTTTTTTGTTTGCCCCGTCTGCGGCAATGCTGTGCATGCGTTGGGAAACACATTGATCAGCTGCTGCGGGATCACATTGCCTGCCCTGGAAGCGGAAGAGGCGGATGAAGACCATGGGGTATGCGTGGAGCGGGTGGAGGACGAGTATTTTGTCACCGTCCGTCATCCCATGACGAAAACACATTATATTTCCTTCATTGCTTACCTGACAGCAGACCGGCTGCAGCTGGTGAAGCTCTACCCGGAGAGCGACGCACAGACCCGGCTGCAGCTGCGGGGAAGGGGATGCCTGTACTGCTTCTGCAACCGCCACGGCCTGTTCCGGAAAAAGCTGTAAATCCCAAAGCGATGCCAATGCCTGTTCGTTAAGACTGTCATCCTGAGCGAGGCGAATGCCCGTTACACCGATTTTTCGGCTTCTTCTTTAGATGCCTTTTGCCGACGGGAAGATGCGGGTATCGTCCCCTGCAAGTTGCAATCCGCTTTCGTTCGTGCTATAATACGCACAACGAAAGCGAGGGTTTTCTATGAAAAAGATCTTATTCGTCTGCCATGGGAGGATTTCCCCGAATCTTGAAAAATCCTTGTGCCTCTAAGGGAATTCGCTTTCCTAAATTAATTTTACCAACGGTTTACCAACGAAACCGGAGAGCTAAACTTGCAATAAATATACAAACACCTGTCCACGGCAGATTCTGCCATAGGTCAGGTGTTTTGTTTTATTGATGATTCTTCTTGCGGAATGCTTTGACAACGATTTCAACGAAGTCCCAGACGGGCTGATCCAGCCACTTATCATAGAGGATACACATGTACAATGCCTGGTGCCAGTTATGTAGGGGAATAAAACGGATGCCGGGGCGGTTTTCCACGCATTCGTTGGGGACAAAGGCGATGCCCATGCCGTTGGCGACTAGATCCAATGCAGCCCGAGCGGTATCCACAGTGCAAACCACAGCTTCATCCGTAGGCGCACCGGTGGTCCACTCCTTGAAACTGCGGCCTACATCATAATTAAATACAACCTGCGGTTCTCCAACCACATCCTTGGGATTGATAAAATCCCGGTCGGCAAGAGGATGGGCCAGGGGAACGGCAACAAAGAAATCTCTTTCGTACAGTTTGCGGAAGTGGAGGCTGCGATCTCGATCGGAGGAGTCTACGATCGCCATGTCCAGTTTCTCCTGGCGAACCATGTCCATCAACTGCTCGGAAGAGGACTCTGTCATATGGAAGCGGATGCGGCTGTTGTTCCGGCTATACTTTACCATCTCCCGGGCTAAGACACCATCCAAAGTGCCGGAGACCACACCCATACGAATGACCACCGGTGCTTTGCTGCGGCTATCGCGCAGCAGCAGTGATGCGCCGTGTAACTTAGTAATTGCTTCTTCCACAGTTTGTTGATAGAAGCGGCCTTCTTCAGTCAGTCGAATATTACGGCCAACCTTCTCAAATAATCTTACACCACCCAAAGAGTTTTCAAGATTATGGATGGCACTACTGAGAGCGGGCTGGGAGATCCCTAACCGAGCCGCTGCCGTGGTGTAGTGTTCTGTTTGTGCCAGTACGGAAAAATAAAGCAGATAGTTGTAGTTCATAAGCTGCCTCCGAAATCTATAAGTACAAGTTATAAATAAAGTACCACAACTTTATTGTTTTTTGCAAGTAAAATCTGTAAAATCAACGAGGTTTTTGCGAAAAAACTTGATTTCCGTCGCTATCGAGCGACGGTTTTGCTGTTTATTCAGCAAA
>JAZSER010000037.1:0-14276 GCA_045531815.1 Faecousia sp.
TGTAGGGGAGGGGCAAATTTAAGTGATATAAATCCTTACGGATTTGTGATATACGCTTCGCGTGTGATATATGGCTGCGCCATGTGAAATGCCTGCGGGCATGAGTGGTTTTCTTTCGTTACGCTGATAAAATATCGTACCGGGTGCGTATGATAGGTGCGGCATTCGGGAGGGCGCGGAGGCGCTCCCTTACGAAGCACCATCGAATAGGATGCAAACCAAGCCGGTTCGGCCAAAAGGCCGGGCCGGTTTTTTTGCCAAAATAATTGTTGCACAAGAAAGAGTTGTCCTGTATAATGATATTAGGTGAAAAAGACCAAAGGACCAATTATCATGAAAAGAGATGGAGGATTACTATGAAACGAATTGTTAGTATCGTACTGAGTATGCTCCTGCTGGTTTCTCTGTTTGCAGCCTGTGGCGGCAGCGGCGAGGGCAGCGGCGAGCAGGCAGGAAGCATTGAAGGTGTCTTCTCTGTCGGCTACGGTGCAGCGGATATCTCCCCGGAGAGCTCTGTGTACCTGCGTGGCTACGGTGAGCCCACTTCTGAGCGTATGTCCACCGGTGTGGCAGAGCGCCTGTATACCACGGTAGTTGCCATCACCGACGCTACCGGCAACACTGCACTGCTGATCTCCCTGGACCTTTTGAACTCAGACAGAGGTGTTATGGAGCCTCTGCGCAAGGAGCTTGCGGAAAAGTACAGCATTCCCTTTGACAATATCATGGTTTGCTGCAGCCACAACCACAGCGGCCCGGATATGGGCGACATGGTCTACCGCACTTTGTTGCTGGATCGGATCCGCGAGGCAGCTGCCCAGGCAATGGAAACCCGGAAACCTGCCACCATGGAAACTGCATTCACCCGTCCGGAGGGCTTTAACTTTGTCCGCCATTACCTGCTGATCGACGGCACCTTTATGGGTGAGGCTGTGGGTACTGTCCCCAAAGATCAGGTCTACGGCCACTACGGCAAGGCAGATAACCTGCTGCAGATGGTACGCTTTAACCGGGAAGGCGACAAGCCTGTTGTCCTGATGAACTGGCAGGGCCACCCCAGAAGCACAGAACCCAATTCTCATACCACTGCCACCCCCAACTATGCCGGCGTGATGCGCAGCACTGTGGAGCAGGGCCTGGATTGCTATGGCTCCTTCTTCCTCAGTGGCTCCGGCAATATGAACAATAACTCTCAGATCGCCTCTGAGGTCAAGCACGCCAACTACATTGAGCTGGGCAAGGCACTGGGTGATGAAGCCATTGCAGCAGCGACCAACTTCAAGCAGGTAAATACCGGCAATATTCAGGTAGGCGTGACCTATTTGGATACCCTGGGCAATGAGGCGGCAGAAGGCATCCCGCTGTATGCAATGTCCTTTGGCGATGTAGCCTTTGCCTTTGCTCCCTTTGAGATCTTCGATACCAACGCCATGGGCGTTAAGGAAAACTCCAAGTTCAAGATGACCTTCTACTCCTCCTGCAGCAATGAGAGCCATTCTTATCTGCCTACCGATCCTTCCTTTGACTGGGTGCACCACTACGAGGTGCGTGTGACCAAGTTCCCCAAGGGAACTGCCCAAAAGGTAGAGGATCTTCTGAGCCGGCTGGTGGACGAGTGCTTCACTGCCAGCGGAAACACCGAGGCTCCCAAGGAAGAGGGCTATATCACACCGGAATTCGTTCCCACCTGTGACGGCATTACCTACACCAACCCCGCAGCCGGTGACACCACTGCATATACCCAGGTGGAAAACGGCTTTTGCAAGATCGTGCTGCTGGAAGGCACTGCCATCAGACATTTCCTGGTCCTGAACCCGGAGGTTGCTGCGGAAGTGCTGGCACAGCCCACCGTAAAGATCCTGCGCAACGAGCAGAATGTCATCGTTGGCATCGAAAAGTAAGTACATATCAAACCGGTTCGGTCTTGTACCGAACCGGTTTTTTCGTTAAAACCCGGAAAAATTCCGGTAAAATGTTTGGATTTCTCCTTGCACTCTCCAGGGCAATGGGCTATAATGGGGGTAGAAAACAAGAGGAGGAACCGGCAGTGGCGAAATTGTATTTTAAGTACGGTGCTATGGGCTCCAGCAAAACAGCACAGGCGCTGATCACAAAGTATAACTATGAGGAAAACGGACTGAAGGTGTGGCTGATCAAGCCCAGCGCAGATGTCCGCGACGGTGCCCAGATCCTGCGCAGCCGGATCGGTCTGGAGGCACAGGTGGATGTGATGTCCGGACAAACGGATATCTATCAGCGCTTTTGCCAAACCCAGCGGGGGCAGTGCGATGTGATCATTGCCGACGAGTGCCAGTTCTTCACCCCGGAGCAGATCAGCCAGCTGCGCACCATTGTCAACGAGCTGGATATTCCGGTGATGTGCTTCGGTCTGCGCACGGATTTTCAGACCAAGCTGTTCCCCGGAAGCCGTCGGCTGCTGGAGGTTGCGGACACCATCCAGGAGATCAAAACCATCTGCGACTGCGGGGCGAAAGCCACCGTCAATGCCCGTATTGACGGAAGCGGACACATCGTTACCGAGGGTGCGCAGGTGCTCTTGGGCGGCAATGACAGCTATATCGCCATGTGCCATCGGTGCTGGGAGCGGGGCATCCGGGAAAACCGGGTGGTACAGCTCCACGGCAAAGGGTAATCGCGAATGATAAAATGAAGCTGAAGAATGACCCGGGGTGTTCCTGTTTTGCACAAGAATACCCCGGTTTATTTATGCACAGTTACAAAATACAGGGATTTGCTTGATTTTGTTTAAAAGTGACCTTATACTGAATACAATTTGGATTATTTGAAAAGAGGGATGTTATGAAAAAACGGATTATCGGTTTTTTGCTGGCCCTGACGTTGATGGCAGGATTGGGTGCTGTGCCGGTAAAGGCTGCCCAACCGGCCACCTATCAGGTGGGCTACGCAAAGGTGGACATCAACCCTTACGATTTTTCCACGGAGGACCCCAACGATCTGGTGGCGATCCCCATGGCCGGCAACGGCTTTTCCGAGCGTCGGCTGTCTGACAAGAACAAGCTGGACGACAACGGTGACGGCGTAGTGGATGAAAACGACGGCTTGTTTGCTATTTGTCTCGCCATTACGGACCAGGCAGGCAATACGATGCTGCAGTTTTCCGTGGATATCATCAATGCGACCACGCTGATCGTGAATCCTGTACGCCAGCGGCTGGTGGAGAAGTATCCGGAGCTGTCTGCGGACCGGATCATGATCAATGCATCCCACACCCACTCCGGTCCGGACTTTTCCACTTCCTGGAAGAGTGGCCATGATTTTTCTGAGGCATATCTTGCCTATGTGGAGCGGGTGATCAGCCAGATGGTGCTGGCAGGTGAACTTGCCCTGGCAGACCGCACCCCGGCAACCATGCATAAGGGTCAGCTGGAGGCCAACGATTCCAAGGCTGCCAAGGGCGACATCGGTGACACCCTGAATGAAGCTCGCCCTGCCGACAAGAAGGTGACCGTTCTGGACGGTGACGATTTCCCCCAGCGGAAATACAATGCGGTGCGGCATTATCTGGTCACCGGCAATGATGCCAAGCGCACGGTGGTCCGCAGCCAAAAATCCACCAACACCATCACCCTGTCCGATGGAAGTAAGGTGGGTCAGTATGCCTATTACTCCTATACCAAGTCAAACGGCATGTATCTGCCGGATCTGAGCGCTCCTGCTTTCTATTATGTGGGCGGTGATAACTTTAACGGTGTGGCTACAAAGGGCACAGGTACCGCCCGGGGCGTGTATTATGCAGACCGGTACGGCAATGAGGTTACCGAGGACTACTATAAGCAGTACGCAGGAACCCGGGCCTGGTGGCTTGCGGATATGACGGTGATCAGCAATGTGGATCATGTCTCTGAGACGGATGATACCATGCATGTGCTGGAATTCCGCTTTGATGCCAAGTATAACAAGGACCCCATCGTCCTTGTCAACTGGCGGGCCCATATGACGCTGAACCGCAGCGTTTCTGTGGACTACCGTGCCAACAGCAAGCTGGCAGAGCTGGGTAACTATACATCCTACTATCAGATGAGCGGTGACTGGGCCAATGCCATGCGCTTTGTTCTGGAGCGCAAGGGCTACCGCCCCATGCTGCTGCAGGGCGCAGCCGGCAATATCAACGGCAGCTCCCGCATTGCAGAGGAAAGCAGCTGGCTGAACTATGCCCCGGAGGCTGTCGGCTCCAACGGCAAGCCCATTACCGGCAAGGGTGAGGGCTATCTGGACGGAGTGAAGCTTTCTGATACCTCCTATGCAAAAAACAAAGGCAATATCTATGGCTCTGAGCTTGCAGAGGTGGTGCTGGAGTGCCTGAAGGAGCATATGGTACAGATCAATAAGAACGGCGGAGAGCTCCGTTCTGTCCAGGTGAAGTATCAGACCACCCGCCAGGAGGTCTCCATGGCGCAGTACCAGGCAGGCAAGTACTATGCAGAGCACTATAATCCTGCCAACCCCACCGGCCTTTTTAAGTATACCTATACCTATTGGAAGGATGCCTCCGGTGTCCCGCTGACCGATGATGTAGGCACACCTTATACGGATGCTGAGGGCAATGTACTGACAGATGCCGAGGGCAAGCCCCTGACAGACCTGATCCCGGCGGAAAAGGTCACCGAATATGTTCATGTGACCTCTGTGCACCATGCAAACTCCATGGTCAGCAAGTTTGGCTCCAACGGTAAGGCCAGTGCGGCACTGGAGCTCAATGCTATTATGATCGGCAAGGAATTCGCTGTGGTCACAGCGCCCAACGAGCTCTTTGACCGCTATTCCGAGACCGCTACCCAGTATGACATGACCGACAATCTGTGGGATATCGTAAATGATTTCTCCGCAGGCAGCTACGGAGAGCCCTTCATTGCCGGTTATTCCAATGCTGGCAACAGCTATCTGCCTTCCCAGGCTACCTATTTCTTCAGCCAGGATAACCCCAAATATGCCACCGGCTCCTATGAGACCCTGACCTCTCAGTATGCACCGGGCAACGGTGAGGCGGTGATCCACCAGTTTGATATTATGCTGGACTTCCTGCAAAAGGAGGCGCAGAACGCACCTCAGACCACCGAAGGCTACTGCGGCTGCTGCCAAAAGCAGGTCACCTGGACACAGCTGACAGAGGACACCGGTGCTATCAAGGTGCCCAATATCCGCACAGGACACTATTATCTCACCGGAGATACCACCCTGGAAGGCAAGCAGGCCATGATCGGTGCGCAGATCTGCCTGGATCTGCGGGGACACACCCTGACGGTGAAAAAGGGCTTTACCGTTTCTGCCGGTGCGGTGCTGAACCTTTTGGGAGAGGGCGCTGTGGAAGGCACGGATGCCCCTGCCAACGGCGGTGTATTCACAGTGGCTGAGGGCGGCACACTGAATCTGTACCAGGCGAACCTGCGCTATGTGGGTGAGGCCACAACGGATGGTCCCATTACCAACGGCGGTATCATCCAGCTGGAAGGCACACTGAATATGTATGGCGGTACTGTGGAGGGTACTACCATCTACTGGGCAGGCGCAGCCATCTATGCAGGCTCTCAGAGTCATCTGAATATGTACGGAGGCAGAGTGATCAGCGGCAAGGCCGGCACGTCAGGCAACTGCGTGTATGCCCGGGGACATATTCTTTTGACCGGTGACGCAAGGATCGATGATATCCGGGTCATGCCCAAGGGCGACGGTCCTGCCCTGGAGGATATGATCACGGTCCGTGGCCGCTATACCGGCACGGTGAAGCTGCAGATCAACGATGTGGTCAGCGGCATGGATATCGGCACTGCGGAAAATGCAGACCTGTCCAACGGCAGGATCTACTATTCCAGCTCCAGAGTGGCTGCGGTGGACGGCAAGGACCTGAAGCTTATGCCCAGCTATGCCGCGGCAATTGTGGACGAGCAGGGTGTCATGACTTATGCCGACAGCCTTGCAGAGGCAGCACAGCAGTATGGCGGAACAAGCGCCCGGGTGGTGCTGCAGAAGAACAATGCAGAAAAGGTGACGGTCAGTAAGGACCTTCTGCTGGATCTGAATGGCTATGACATCACCGGCGCGGTCACCGTGGAGGAGGGTGCGACCCTTTGGGGCATGGACTATGCTACCGGTGACTACGATGTTTCCGACGGCAAGTACGGCACCATCAAGCGCTTTACAGGCAATGTCCGGGGCGCGGAAGCCACCTCGGACCGGGATGTGTATCTCATGGCAGAGGACGAGGGCAAGATTTCCTTCCATGCGGTGTGCCTGAATATTGAAAGCATGGCGCTGAAGGCAGATGAAGCAAGTTTGTATTATGTAAACCGCTTCGAAGCGGACGCTGTGGCAAAGGAAAAGATCAAGAGCTTCGGTGTGGCAATGAGCGTCAAGGCAGCGCCCACCCAGCAGACCATGGGCAGTGACAGCCTGTATACACAGCTGGACGGTGCGGACTTTGGCACCCACTGCAGTGTGCTTCTGAAGGGCATCATGAAGGAAGAGAACAATATCATCATCAACCGCCGCAATGCCGCGACTACGGTGTACGGACGGGCGTATGTGCAGCTGGAAAGCGGAGAATATCTCTTTGGCTGTACCCGCGCCCGGAGCCTGCAGGAGCAGGTGGAGCTGGCAGATGCCCGGTATGACCTGCTGGGGCAGGAGGAGAAATCTGCCCTGGAGAATCTTTACAGCAGCTACAGCAAGCTGATGCAAGAGTGGAAGCTGTCCAATATCGGAAAGTAAATACGAAAAAGCGCCCCTTCGGAAGGGGTGCTTTTTTGTGCGGGAAGGGGAAAGGCTGATAATTGACAGTGGATAGTTGACAATTGACAGTTGGTGCAAAGAATGGGTGCGGCATTCGGGAGGGCGCAGAGACCCTCCCCTACATAGCCGCACCATCGAACACCGGCTGTAGGGGAGGGGTTCCATCCCCTCCCGTGACCTGGTTACAACAACCACCGGGTACGAACATACCGGAAATTTCCGGATTTTCGAAGAAAATCAAAAAGCCGAAACATTGATCCTGCTTGCCTTCGGTGCGCAGGAGGGGTTCACAGGGGAGGGGCAAATTCAAGTGATATAAATCCTTACGGATTTGTGATATACGCTTCGCGTGTGATATATGGCTGCGCCATGTGAAATGCCTGCGGGCATGAGTGGTTTTCTTTCGTTACGCTGATAAAATATCGTACCGGGTGGGAATAATCGGTGCATCAGCGGGAGGGCACAGAGACCCTCCCCTACATAGGCGCGGAGCGTATAATCGGCACGATTTGCGGGCGGGGGCAGCAGGAAAGGGCGGGTATTTTTGTGGAGGTTATACCTCTTTACTAAACTAAAGAGGTAAAGAGAGGGAAGAATTGGGCATCTATACAAAAAGCACCAAAACCACTTTACAACTTTAGCGAAATAAAGTATAATGTGCCCATCAACAAAAAACACCCCTCTGGGGAACAAGAAAGGAATAACCCTTATGAAAAAGATCATTGCACTTTTGATGGCACTTTTGCTCATCGGCTGCTGCTTCGCAGCCTGCGAGTCCGGTAACCCCACCGCTGACCAGGCACAGCCCTCCGGCGACGCTGCAGCCACCGGTGAAGCCACCGGCGATGCTACCGAGGAAGCCACCGGCGAAGCTGCCGAGGCATCTGACCTGGCATATGTTCAGGAGCAGGGCAAGCTGATCGTTGGCATTACCGAGTACGAGCCCATGGACTACAAGGACGAGAACGGCGAATGGACCGGTTTCGATGCTGAGCTGGCAAGACTGTTTGCTGAGGAGCTGGGCGTTGAGTGCGAGTTCTTCGTACTGGCTGACTGGGGCAAGAAGTTCTTTGAGCTGGACACCAAGAACATCGACTGTGTCTGGAACGGCATGACCATCACCGACGAGGCAAAGGCCAATTCCAGCGTTTCCGATCCCTATGTTGTCAACGCACAGGTGGTTGTTATGAAGGCTGACAAGCTGGCTGACTACCCCGATGTTGAGAGCATGAAGGACCTGATGTTCGCAGTTGAGGAAGGCTCCGCAGGTCAGAGCGTTGCCACCGAGGCAGGCCTGCAGACCATCTCCAAGCAGGACCAGGCAGGCGCTCTGATGGAAGTTGCCGCCGGCACTGCCGACGCATGTGTCATCGATATCACCATGGCAAAGGCCATGACCGGTGAAGGCACCGACTATGCAGATCTGGCAGAAGGTATCAGCCTGTCCAGCGAGGAGTACGGCATCTCCTTCCGTACCGGTTCTGATCTGACCGCAAAGATGAACGAGTTCCTGGAAGCCAAGAAGGCTGACGGCAGCCTGCAGCAGCTGGCTGACAAGTATCAGCTGACCCTGGCCGAGTAATAAAGCATTTTGTGCAGGGGAGGGAGACCTCCCCTGCATATACTGTCTGAATTCCCCTTGGCACAAGCTGCTGTGCCGGGGCGGAAGCGAACCCAATTCAAAAAAGGGAGCACACTATGTTTATACCTGTCACTTTGCAGCTGCTGGAGGGCTTTTGGGAATCTCTGAAGGTCTTCTCCATGACGCTGCTGTTTTCTCTTCCGCTGGGCCTGGTGATCTGCTTTGGATCTATGAGCAAATGGGCCCCGCTGGAATTTCTCAAGGGCACAAAGCTGAATATGCTGTGCCATGTCCGGCCGCTGCAGTGGCTGTGCCGGGGCTTGGTATGGGTGATCCGGGGCACACCGCTGATGCTCCAACTGATCATCATTTTTTACGGACCGGGTCTGATCTTCGGATTGCCGGCAATGCCTCGTTTTACCGCCACCATCGTGGCATTTGCTCTGAACTATGCCTGCTATTTTTCCGAGATCTACCGGGGCGGCATCGAGTCCATTGCCAAGGGCCAGTATGAGGCAGGACAGGTGCTGGGCATGACCAAAAGCCAGATCTTCTTCAAGGTCGTGCTGCTGCAGGTGGTCAAACGGATCCTGGCACCCATGAGCAATGAGATCATCACGCTGGTCAAGGATACCTCCCTGGCCCGGGTGATCTCCATCTATGAGATCATTTGGGCAGGCGAGTCCTTCATCAAAAAGGGCTTGATCTGGCCGCTGTTCTACACAGGCGTGTTCTATCTGGTCTTCAACGGGCTTTTGACAGTGCTCTTTGCCCGGCTGGAGAAAAAACTTGACTATTTCAGAGGTTGAGCCATGGCAGTATTGGAAGTTAAGAATATTCAAAAGGCATTTGGCAAGACCCAGGTGCTGAAGGGTGTCAGCTTTGCCCTGGAAAAGGGGCAGGTTTTGGCCATTATCGGATCTTCCGGAAGCGGCAAAACCACACTTTTGCGTTGCCTGAACTTTCTGGAAACACCGGACCGGGGCGAGATCCTTGTGAACGGCAAGTCCCTGCTGGCAGCAGGAAGCAAGCTCTCCGAGCAGCAGATCCGTGAGAATCGGCTGCACTTCGGTCTGGTGTTCCAGAATTTCAATCTGTTTCCCCAGTATAATGTGCTGAAAAATGTGATGCTGGCACCGGGGCTTCTGAAGCTGGATACACCGGCTGCCATTGAGGCAAGAGCTCGACAGCTGCTGGAGCAGGTGGGCCTTTCCGATAAGCTGGAGAACTATCCCTATCAGCTTTCCGGCGGTCAGCAGCAGCGTGTGGCCATTGCCCGGGCGCTGGCGCTGCACCCGGAGGTGCTGTGCTTTGACGAGCCGACCTCTGCGCTGGACCCGGAGCTCACCGGTGAGGTGCTGCGGGTGATCCGGGGCTTAAAAAGCGAGGACAGCACCATGATCGTGGTGACCCACGAAATGGAGTTTGCCCGGAGCGTAGCCGATGTGGTGATCTACATGGCAGACGGTGTCATTGAGGAAATGGGAACACCGGAGCAGGTGTTCGGAAATCCCCAGAGCGAAAAGACCAAGGCATTCCTTCGGGGTGCGCAGGAGTCGTTTTAAAGGAGTCGGCTATGGAAAATCAGCAGGAAAAGATCGAGCAGCTGTACCGGTTGATCCTGCAACTGGATAACGAGCAGGATTGCAGGGCTTTGTTTGAGGATCTGTGTACCCGCAAGGAGCTGGAAAAAATGGCGGAACGGATCCACGCGGCCAAGCTGCTCATGGAGGGAAAAACCTACAGCCAGGTTATGGCCCAGGCGGACATCTCTTCTGCCACATTGAGCCGGGTGTCCCAGTGCGTTCAGTATGGCAAGGGCTATTCCAAGCTGCTGAAATGAGCAAGGTTTTCCTTTACTTATTTTGAAAAAAGTGTATAATATACCTAAATTCTAATTTTAGGAGGTAGCGTATCATCATGAAAAAATTGATTGCTCTTTGCCTGAGCCTGATCATGGTATTGTCCATGTTCACCGCCTGCGGCAATGAACCGGAAGCACCGGAGACCACCCAAGGGACTCCTGAAGAGACCCAAAGCCCGGCAGAGCAGGAGGTCCTGCGTGTGCTGACCATCGGCAACAGCCATACCAACGACACCACCAATCTTCTGTATGAGGTGTTCCATGCGGAAATGCCGGAGCAGAAGGTGATGATCGGCAATATGTACTACTCCGGCTGTCCTATGAACAAGCATGTTGCCTTTGCCAACACCAACAGCCCCGAGTATGAGTATATGAAAAACGACAGCGGTGCCTGGAATAACACGGAGGGCACTACCCTGGAGTATGCACTGCGTGAGCAGGGCTGGGATGTGGTCATCCTTCATGAGATGAACACCCGTGCCGGCATGGAGGCTACCTACGCAACAGACTATACCCAGCAGCTGATCGATTATGTTAAGGAACACAGCCATTTCCCGCCCACATTCCTGTATCATATGCCCTGGGCAAACCCTGTGGATGAGACCTTCTTCGGCTCGACATACGATCCCCAGCCTCCCGCAACCTGGATCAACAATTACCAGAGCTCCTATAATATGGACTATGACTATATGTTCGAGCAGATCGTGAAGATGACCCAGCAGTATGTTGTACCCCATGAGGACATCACAGGGATCATTCCCGGCGGCACTGCGCTGCACTATGCTAACAATGTACTGGATCAGTCTGACCTGGACCTGTTCCGGGATTATACCCATATGTCTGACTTCGGCAGATTGCTGTGCTCCTATGTGTGGTACGCCACCATCACCGGCAAGACCGAGATCACGGAGGTCAATGTGGATGTGATCCCCGCGGAGCTGCGCCACAGAAGAGCCAAGGTCCTGGGCGACCTGGAGATCACGGAGGATATGAAGCAGGTGATCATCCAGTCTGTCAACTTTGCCCTGGCAAATCCCTGGACCGTTTCTACCCAACAGTGATCCATTGCTTAACCCCCCTGCCTGCGGGCAGGGGGTTAATTGCTTTTTAAGAAAGCTGCTACTTTCATCTTAATGTTTCATCTGTTATAATAGGCCCATACCTTAGGAAATGAGGCAGTTTTATGTACAATGTATTGATTTGCGACGATCAGCCGGACATTGTCAACGCGCTGAAAATATACTTATCCGCGGAGGGCTACCAGCTCTTCACCGCCTATGACGGACAGGAGGCAGTGGACACGGTGAAAAAGCACACCATCCACCTGGTCCTGCTGGACATTATGATGCCGAAGATGGATGGCATTACCGCCCTGGCAAAGATCCGGGAGTTTTCCAATGTGCCGGTGATCCTGCTCACTGCCAAATCGGAAACAGAGGATATGGTCCTGGGTCTGAATGTGGGTGCGGATGACTATGTGACCAAGCCCTTTGTGCCGGTGGAGGTGCTGGCCCGGGTCCGCAGCCAATTGCGACGGTATGCCCAGCTGGGCAGCCGTGTGCAGGAGGATGAGACCCTGACCGTAGGGAGCATTTCCATTGACGACCGGGAAAAGACCGCCTTTGTTGATGGCGCACCCGTGGCGCTGACCCCCATTGAGTACAGCATTCTGCGGCTTCTTATGAGCAATCCCGGCAAGGTTTATTCCACCCGGGCGCTGTATGAGGCGGTGTGGCAGGAGGCAGCCATTGGCAGCGAAGGCGCGGTGGCAGTGCATATCCGCCATTTGCGGGAGAAGATCGAGATCAATCCCTCAGAACCCCGGTATCTGAAGGTGGTTTGGGGACAGGGGTATAAGATGGAAGGAGGCAGGTAAATGCGCTACAGCATTCCTGTAAAATTCATTGCCATTTTGCTGTGTGCCATTTCTGCGGTGGTGGGCTGCGTCAGTGTGCTGGGCATTATCCAGGTGGTGGAGCTGGGGCTTTATACCGACGGCTTTGACAATTGGGTCCAGAACCGGATGCAGTGGCAGGCCAGCTCCCTGGCGGAGGATCTGACAGAGCGCTATGCGGTCCGGGAGCTTACAAACTGCCCTGACCAGGTGCTGGAGGAGCTGGGCTTTTTCTATGTGTTTCAGGACTCCGTACACTGGACGGGTCTGGAAGCGGGAAGCTACGGCTTTGTGATCACCGACGAAGAAGGCGGCGTGCTGGCGGAAGAACCGCTGCCCCAGGGGGCGAAAGGCATGGCGTTTCAGATCCCCTGCGCCATCCGCTACCCGGTGCAGGTGACCCAGCAGGATACCATCGATGCCCAGTACGGCACGGACTATCTGTCCCGGGAGACCGTGTTGATGGAGGCTTACGATGGGAAACCGGTGACCATCCGCTACTATGAAAGCCCCCAGTATACTGTGGAGCTGGAGCTGGTTGCGGATTCTGTCCTTGCCCGCTCCGGTACATCCCTTCGCTTGGTGGAGCAGGTGTATATTCACCGGTATACCATGATCCTGACCCTGGTGGGCGCATTGGCTGTGTTTGCAGCGGGACTTGTGTATCTGTGCTGCGCTGCAGGCAGGACCGGAAAGAATTCCGGTATCAATCCGGGGGCACTGAACCGATTCCCCCTGGACCTGTATTTTGCAGCCGGGGCCATTGCCTGCTACGGTTTGGGGTTGCTGGCTGTGGAAATGATCCAGTACTGGATCTTTGATGTGGACCGACTCAACCCCGGTACGCTGACCATACTCGGGCTGGTGCTTTTGTGTATTGGCTTGATCGGTGTGGGATTTCTGTTTGCTCTGGCTGCCCAGGTGAAGGGCCGGAACTACTTTTGGTGGCATCACAGCGTCATCGGCTGGACCTGGGGCAAGCTTTTTCGTGCTGCGGCTTGGTGCTTTAGAAAGTTATGTAAACTTATGAGCTTGCTGCCGGTGATCTGGCGGTATCTGCTCATCGGCTGCGCCATGGGCTTTTTCCCACTGCTGTTTCTGTATATGGCGGCGATGGGCGACAACGGCTGGCTGCTTCTCATGTTCTTATGTGTAGCTGCAGATGTGCTGGTGATCCTCTACGGTGCGTATGCCTACGGAACACTGCTCCGGGGCGCAGAGCAGATGGTCAAGGGGCAGCTGCACACCAAGATCGATACCCGGTTTTTGCTGGGCTCTTATAAGCAGTGTGCCCAGCAGCTCAATGCCCTGGCGGATACTGCCCTGGAGGCAGCGAAGAAGCAAATGCGCTCCGAGCGGATGAAAACGGAGCTGATCACCAATGTTTCCCACGATATCAAAACCCCGCTGACTTCCATCATCAACTATGTGGACCTGTTGCAATCTGCCAAAACCGCGCAGGAGTCCGCCCAGTACCTGGAGGTGTTGGGAAGACAATCCCAAAGACTGAAAAAGCTGATCCAGGATCTGGTGGAAATGAGCCGGGCATCCAGCGGCAGTATGCCGGTGGAGATCGTGCGGTTAGACCCGGTGGAGGCACTGAACCAGGCCTTCGGTGAGTTTTCCGATAAGCTAAGCAGTGCGGATCTGACGGTGGTATTCCGCCAGCCGGAGCAGCCGGTTGCCATGTATGCCGACGGAAGGATGACCTGGCGGGTGCTGAGCAATCTTCTAAGCAACATCGTCAAGTACGCACTGCCGGGGACCAGGGTCTATGCGGATCTTCTGACCCTGGGCGATCAGGTGGTGATCTCCCTGAAAAACATCTCCCGGGAGCCTTTGAATATTTCTGCAGACGAACTGACAGAACGGTTTGTCCGGGGGGATGCCTCCCGGAACACCGAGGGCAGCGGCCTGGGTCTGAACATTGCCCAAAGCCTTATGGAGCTGCAAAAGGGGCAGCTGCAGCTTTTGGTGGACGGAGACCTGTTTAAGGTTACGCTGTATTTTCCTGTTGCATAAAAAACGGGGTTGTCTCAAAATGAATGAGACAACCCCAAATTGCATATTTATGTGTAGGGAACGGCCTGTGTGCCGTTCCTAAGTGTATATTTTGGAACTAATTTTCGGAATGACACATAGGTCATTCCCTACATATGCATTTTGAG
>JAZSER010000005.1:0-25533 GCA_045531815.1 Faecousia sp.
TCAGTTTAGCACAAGTCGCGCCCTTTGTCAAGAACTTTTTTCATTTCTCGGCAATTTTTTCTGCCCGTTCCTGTGCTCTTTTTGCACCCCCTGCCGGAAGCGCTCGAGTATAATAACAAACACTTTCCAATTTGTCAAGCACTATTTTTTACTTTTTTCAAGTTTTTTCGCGGTCTCATTCAGATGTTTTCCACTCCCGTAATTTTGTCGGTGTGCCATGGACTTTCATATACTTTGCCATGTCCTCCACCTGTCCCTCTGCCTTGCAAATATAGACATTCACCCCCTGTTTCAGCAGCGGCCGCATCCCATCCACATACAAAAGAGCTTCCTCTGACACCAAAAGCGTCGTTGCGGTATCCAGATACACCACCTTCGCAACTGATTTTTTCAGTGCCTGCAGTGCCGTATTGCAGGTTTCTCCCCTGCCCCGGGCGCCTGTGTTGGTTTCCAGTACCACATAACCGGCTTCCCTGTAAAGGGCCACTGCATCTACCGGCATCAATTTTGCAATATCCAGCCTTTCCACCGGTGCAAAGCATAATGCGACCAGTATCACCGCATAAAGTAAGCGTCTCATTCCTGATTCCTCCTATCCTGCGGGTGCAGCTGCGCAGTTCTGTCCTTATCGTTCACCAAACGCCGCCGCAGGATCCTGCCTGTATGGGCAAGATAGTTGATGCCCAGGCATTGCAGCCCCGACAAATGGATCAGAAGGATCACCACACCGCCAGCGGAGCCGTATAGCCCGAACAGCGAAGAGAGGATCGCGATTGCAAAGCGCCATACACGCAGTGCATTGGCAAGGTCGCGGTTAGGAAGCACAAATCCGCAGACCCCGGCGATGGACACCATGATCAGTGCCACCGGTGAGATCAGCCCCGCCTCTACCGCAGCTGTGCCCACCACGATACCACCGATCACAGATACCGATTGTCCGATGGCCTGAGGCAGATGGATGCCCGACTCCTGCAGCAGTTCAAAGGCGATCAGCAGCCCCAGCACTTCTGCCGCTGTGGAAAACGGTACTGTCTGTTTACTTTCAATAATTGAAAGAAGCAGCTGCTGCGGGATCAATGCCTGATGGAATGTCGCCAGGGCGATATAAATCCCCGGCAGCACCAGGCCCGTGATCAGCGCCAAATATCTCAGCAGGCGCACCGCAGATGCCCCAATAAAATCCCGGCCCCTATCCTCCGGGCTCTCCATCAGATACATCAGATCTGCCGGTGCAAGATAGCCCAAGGGCAATCCGTCCACCAACAATCCGACTCTGCCGTCCAGGATCCCCTGGCAAAACCGGTCCGGGCGCTCCGTATATTGCAGCAGCGGGAACGCTGTTCCGCGGGCCCCGGTTATATATTCTTCCACCGCAGAAGGGCTTAGCAGACCATCAATGTTGATCGACGCCAATCTGTCTTTCATCCTGCGAACAAGCTCCGGGTTCGTGATGCCCTCCAGCCACACAACGCTGACGATTGTCAGGGATCGCACACCCACCTGGGTCTCATAGATCCGCAGCTCCGGCGCACGCAAATGCCGACGCACATAGCTGGTATTGGATCGCACCGTCTCCACAAACGCATCCTTGGCACCTTTTACGGTATTCTCCACCTCCGGTGCGGAAGGACCTCGTTTGTCAGGCGTTTTCACCTCAAAGCCAATGGCACCGGCTCCCGGAAACAGAACCACGCAGAACCCATTGACCAGCAAGTTCGCGATCTGATCCAGACTCTCACAGGGAACTGCTACATTATTATATATCATTCCGCCCAGCGCCCGGTGATAAAGGGCCTGCATACTCTCCCCTTCCAGGTGCTGGGTAATGGGTTTAAATATATAGTCAGATGCGTAAGCAGATGCGATCAGGCCATCAATGGCATAGGCATACAGCTTAAACTGTCCGCATCGCAGTTCTCTGCGGATAAAATCCGCTGCATCCCGGAAGATGTGGCTTACATTTGTATCGTTCATATCCCCGGGGTATGTTTCCTTTGGCATAGGCTCACCTCCGGGTTAGTATACCCGGAAAAATATTCTTTATGTGAAGGTTTGCTTTTCATATGTTATAATGTTATAATACGCCCCAGAGGTGATATCCATGATTTACACGAAGTTAACCAATGAGGCAATGAAAATCGCCTATCGCGCACATCACGGTCAGGAGGATAAGGGCGGTATTCCTTATATATTCCATCCGTGCCATTTGGCTGAGCAGATGGACGACGAGTACAGTACCTGTGTTGCACTTCTGCACGATGTTGTTGAGGACACGGATGTAACTTTGGATGCGCTGGCAAAAATCTTCCCTGCGGAAGTGGTGGAGGCAATTGCTGTTATGACCCACGGTGCAGACGAGCCGTATTTGGAATATGTGGCCCGGGTCAAAACCAACCCCATTGCCAGGAAGGTGAAGCTTGCCGACCTGCAGCACAACTCCGATGAGAGCCGCCTTCCCGACGCAGATCCCGCTACCCTTGACTATTTCCGTGAAAAGTACAGGAAAGCTTTTGAGATTTTGGAATAAGGAGCATACAATATGTCCCATGTGATCGCTGCCGTATCCACCGGCAATCAGATCAGCGCCATCGGAATCCTCCGTTTATCCGGTGACGGCTGTGCCGATGTAGCCGGAAAGGTTTTTCATTTAAATAACGGTCTTCCTTTTTCTGATGCGCCCAACCGGAAGCTGATGCTGGGTGCGCTTCATGACAGCCAGGGCCGGGTCATCGATGCCTGTATGGCCGTTTATACCCGAGGTCCTCACAGCTACACCGGAGAAGATACCGTGGAGATCCATTGTCACGGTTCACCGGCTGTTTTGGCTGCCGGCTTGGAATCGCTGTATCTTGCAGGCGCGCGGCCTGCGCAGCGGGGCGAATTCACAAAACGCGCATTTATGAACGGTCAGCTGGCGCTGACCCAGGCAGAGGCTGTGATCGATCTGATCGAAGCCGAAACCGCAGATGCTGCAGCAAACGCAGCCGGTCAGGTGGGCGGTGTCCTTCAGAAAAAGCTTGCGCCCGTTTATGACAGCTTAACTGATCTTTGCAGCCATTTTCATGCGGTTTTGGATTATCCGGATGAGGACATTGAAGACTTTGGTCTTTCCAGTTACGAGTCCGTTTTGAAGCAGGACGCAAGCAAGCTTGGGCGAATCCTGGCAAGCTATCAGCAAGGCCGCATTCTGAAGCAGGGTGTCTCTGCCGCCATCGTAGGCAAGCCCAATGTCGGCAAGTCCAGTCTGCTCAATGCATTGGCAGGCTACGAGCGGGTGATCGTCACAGAGATCGCAGGAACGACCCGGGATACCGTAGAGGAAACGGTAATGCTGGGCAGCACACGGCTCCGGCTGATCGACACCGCCGGAATCCGGGAAACCTCCGACCAAATCGAAGCCATGGGTGTGGAGCGCTCGAAGCAAGCAGTAGAAAATGCAGACCTGGTGCTCTTTGTGTGCGACGGTTCTCAACCCCTTACAGAAGACGACCACAAGGTGATCGACGTCTGTCTGGACCATGAAAATTGCATCGCCCTGATCAATAAATCCGATTTGGACGCTGCTGTTGTGCCCAGTGACCTTCCCTTTATGACGATTATCCCGATCTGTGCAAAAACCGGCAAGGGCCTCGACCAACTTGCGGATGTTGTGGACGGGATGTTTGCAGGAAGCATGCCCTGCGACGGCTCGATCCTGACCAATGCCCGTCAGTTTGACGCCATCCGCAGAGCATACGATTCCATGCAATCCGCATTGCGCTCTTTGAAGCTCGGGCTGACACCGGATGCGGTTCTGATCGATGTAGAGGAGGCCATGTCCGCCATGGGTGAGGTCACCGGTGCAACGGTCCGGGAGGATATCACTGCGCGGATCTTCGAGCGATTCTGCGTAGGCAAGTGATCCGGCACAAGCCGCAATAAAGAACAAGGATGAATAACATGATCTATTTGGATAATTCCGCTACCACAAAGCCCTGCGAAGAGGCTGTTAATGCGGTAGCAAGTGCTATGACAAATGCTTGGGCAAATCCCAGCGCGCTGTATCAGTTCGGCATTGATGCCGCCCGTGAGCTTCGCAGTGCCCGGTCCAAAGTCGCCGCTGCACTGGGTGCAGAGCCGGACCGTGTCTTCTTCACCTCCGGCGGTACCGAAGCGGATAACTGGGCAATTATGGGCACGGTGAAGCGCTTTGGTAAAAAGAACCGGCATATCGTCACTTCAGCCATTGAGCACCATGCAATTTTAAACACTGTTAAGGAACTGGAATCCCAGGGCTTTGAGGTCACCTATCTACAGCCGGACAAAAACGGCTGTATCTCGACCGATGCATTGCGCAGTGCATTGCGCCCGGATACCTGTCTGGTTTCCATCATGATGGTCAACAACGAAGTCGGTTCCGTGATGCCCATCGCGCAGATGGCAAAGCTGACCCACAAGCTGTGTCCGGATGCCATTTTTCACACCGATGCGGTGCAGGGCTTTCTGAAGATCCCCTTCCAGGCAAAAAGCCTGGGTGCTGACCTGATCAGCATTTCCTCCCACAAGGTCCACGGGCCAAAGGGTGCCGGTGCCCTATACATCAGCCCGCGGCTGAAATCCTTCCCTCCCCTGCTTTTGGGCGGTGGGCAAGAAAGCGGGCTGCGCAGCGGAACGGAAGCAACCCCCGCTATTTTCGGCTTTGCCGCTGCTTGTGCCGCGGTCCATCCGACACTGCAGCAGGATCTTCCCAGAGAAAGAGAAATGCTTTGCAAACTGGCTATGCGGCTGGAGGCGCTGGAGGGTATATGCATCAACGGCAGCCACGATGCACCTCACATACTGTCCCTGGCGATCCCGGGTATTCCCACACAGAACAGCATCAACATTCTCCAGGACTCCGGGATCTGCGTCAGTGCAGGCTCTGCCTGTGCCAAGGGACACCGCAGCCATACCCTCAGTGCGATGGGGCTTGCGCCTGAGATCATGGACAGCTCCTTCCGCGTTTCCATTTCCCGGGAAACCACCCAAGAAGAGCTGGACAAGCTTGCCCATGTGATCGAAACGGATATTTTACCAAGAGCGCAATAGTTAAGATTGCCACACCAGTGACATCGGTCACTGGTTCGCAATGGCAACAAGCTGAATAGCAGTGCTCTTGAGCTCTCAGCTGTCTTCCCCGTTTCGGTGGGAGCAAGCCCCGCCCTACCGTACAAATCTCCAACTTAGGAATACAAAACCAATATTCCCCCTTGTTTTTTTAGAGGGATAGGGTTATAATAGGTCGAGAAACAAACAGGAGGTCCTTATTATGGCTGTAAAAATCGAAAAGAATACCATTATCGGAGATGTTCTGGATGTAGCCCCTCAGGCTGCTCCTCTGTTCTTTGCCATCGGCATGCATTGCTTGGGCTGCCCCTCTTCCCGCGGTGAGACCGTTGAGGAGGCCTGCGCAGTTCACGGCATCGATTGCGAGCCCTTCCTGGCACAGCTGAACCATTTCCTGGAAGCCTACGAGGCTGATCAGGCAAACAAGGAAAAGGCTTGATCTTTCTGCCATCCCGCTTTCCGGGATGGCAGCTTTTATTGGAGGTACATTATGCACTTGCCCCCACTTTCAAACCGTTTACTGGCATGCTGCAGCTTTATCCGACCCGGTGAGCGGGTTGCAGACATTGGGTGTGACCACGGTTATTTGGGCATTCGTCTGCTTATGACAGGCGTTGCTTCCCATGTGATCGCCGCCGACATTAACGAAGGTCCCCTGCAAAGCGCCATCCAAAATGCCCGGCGCTTTGGTGTAAAGGAGAATATCAGCTTCCATCTGTCAAACGGTGTTTCTGCGATCCCGCGGGATTTTGATACCATGGTCTGCGCCGGTATGGGCGGAGATACCATGATCTCGATTTTGGAGGCTGCTCCGTGGCTCAAGTCCGCATCTTACCGGCTGATCCTGCAATGTCAGTCCCGCCGCCCGGAGCTGCGCAGATACTTATATGCCAACGGATTTTGTATCACTTCTGAAACGCTGGCTAAGGACAGTCATTTTATTTACCCTGTTATGGAAGTTCGGTATCAGCCGTCGCAGCCGCTGCCCCCTGCCGGATACCATATCACCCCTGCCCTTTTGCAAAGCAAAAGTCCGCTGCTTCCTGGGTTTTATGATATGGTGACCGAAGGTATGCGATCCACAGTTGCCGGCTTACAACGCGTCGGTGGAGAGAAATACGAGCACTATCGCACGATTCTGAAGGAATTACTGGAAATGGAGGATCAGATCCATGGTAACTGTCAATGATATTTTGCAATTTATCCAAACCATTGCGCCTGTGGAAATGAAGGAGCACTGGGATCATGTGGGGCTGAACTGCGGTCACCGCGACCGTCCGGTGAATACGGTTTTGGTGGCACTGGATCCCTTTGCGGAGGTCTGCCGCGAGGCGAAGCAGATCGGTGCGCAGCTGTTGGTGACGCATCATGCGCTGATCTGGACACCGGGCTTTGTGACAGATGAAAGCGAATGGGGCAAAAGCACACTGTTTCTGATTGAAAATGACATTGCCTGCATCAATGCCCACACCAACCTGGATTGCGCCCCGGGCGGTGTTAACGATATTCTCGCAGAAGCCCTGGGACTTTCGGACATTCAGGTGATCGAGCCTAAGGGCACAGATGACCAGGGCCGCCCCTGGGGTCTGCTGCGGCAGGGATTGGTCACGCCCCAAACGCTGGCGCAGTTCCTGCCGAAGGTAAAGGCTGCATTAGGCTGCGACGGTTTGCGGTACTGCGACGGAGGAAAGCCGGTGCACCGGGTCGCTGTTGGCGGCGGTGCCTGTGCATCTGAAATGGCGCAAGCCATCCGGGCCGGGTGTGATACCTTTGTGACCGCCGATGTCAAATACAACCAGTTCCGGGATGCCCAAACTGCCGGTATGAGCATCATCGATGCCGGTCATTTCCACACAGAGGCACCGGTAACGGTGTATCTTCAGGAAAAGCTCCAGGCGGCTTTCCCGGAAATTACCGTCAAGCTGTCACAAGCCCACGGAGATTGTGCAAAATTCTGTTGATTTCCGCGCGATGCCGTGCTAGAATATATTGAACGTTTTTACAATAGAAGGGAAAGATAATCATGTCCGGACATTCCAAATGGCATAATATTCAAAAAACCAAGGGCGCACAGGACGCTAAGCGTGCTGCAGCCTTTACCAAGATCGCAAAGGAACTGATCGTGGCCGTCAAGGAAGGCGGTGGCATTACTGACCCGGCAAACAACTCCCGTCTTGCCACGGTCATCACCAAGGCAAAGGCTGCCAACATGCCCAACGACAACATCAAGCGCTGTCTGGAGAAGGCTGCCGGTGCCGGTGGCGGAGACAGCTACGAGTCCATCACCTACGAAGGCTATGGCCCCGGCGGTGTTGCTGTCATCGTTGAGACCATGACCGACAACCGCAACCGTACCGCCGGTTCTATGCGCCATCACTTTGATAAGTTTGGCGGCAACCTGGGTGCTTCCGGCTGCGTCAGCTGGAGCTTTGACAAGAAGGGTGTTCTGGTGATCGACAACGAAGACGGCGATTACGAAGAGGATGCTGTTATGATGGACGCAATGGATTGCGGCGCTGACGATTTCGAGGCCGAGGAAGATTGCTTCACCATCTACACCGATCCCGATGATTTCAATGCCGTGGCAGATGCAATGTCTGCAAAGAACTACACCTTCGCTTCCGCTCAGATCGAAATGGTCCCCCAGAACTATCAGAAGCTGGAGGACGAGGAGCAGATCAAGCTGATGGAAAAGCTCATCGACATCATGGAAGAGGATGACGATGTGCAGAACGTCTGGCACAACTGGGATCAGGAATAAACACTTCTTCTGTAACCGCCTGCAGGAAATTTTCCTGCAGGCGGTTTTAGCTTTGTAAAAAGAAAAGGAACGCTGATAAATCCGACATTTTGGAACAAAGCGTTGAAAAGTGTTTACAAAGATGGAAGATTGTGCTATCATACATGTTGGAATACAGTTTTGACAGCAAGAACACAGATCTTCTTGCCAGCCAAAACAAACATAATTTGGAGGGAGAAAAATGAAGAAACTCATATCCATTCTGCTGGCAGCTTTGCTGATCATCGGCATGCTCCCGGCAACACTCATTACTGCATTTGCTGCGCCCGACGCGACTACTTACACATTCTCTAATTATTCAGCGGGCGAACAGTATGCAGACGAAACGCACATTTTGGATGAAAATGTCACTATGACAATATCAAAATGTCATTTGAACGACCAGTTGCGTATTTACAGCAGCTCCACCAACAACGGTTACGCGATCTTCTCTTCTGCGTATCCCATTTCTGCGTTTTCTATGAATGCAGGCAACAAAAAGGATACTCTGGGCATTTACGGCTCTAATGACGGCGGTGCGACCTGGACTGAAGCAGGCACTTTGACCACCAACACTACCAGTTATGCAGACTACAGCCTGGAGGCTTTTGCCGACAATGCCACATATAAAATGCTGAAGCTGGATGTTGTTGGCGATCAGCAGCTTCGCCTTGCAAGCATCACCCTGACCTTTGCTGATGAGAACAGCGACGAGCCTGCAGATGTGGTCTCCATTGGCGACGCTACCTACACCTCTATGGGCCAGGCTTTGGCTGACTACGCAGAAGGCGATGTTCTGAAGCTGCTGGCAGATTGCGCTGAAGACATCGAGCTTCCCTGCAACACCACCCTGGATCTGAATGGCAAGTCTCTTACCGGTGCTATCTCCGGCGAATACACTCTGGTATGCCAGGACTCCAAGACCGCTGACTATGACATCAGCGATGAGGTTTACGGCACTCTGGATGTCACCAAGATCGATGCCAAGACCACTGTTGTGGGTGCGGCAGCCACCGAAGAGACCGATCCCTACGCAATGATCACCAAGGATGGCAAAATTTCTTTCCACGCTGTGGGTATGCGCATCAGCGGCATGGGCTTTAAGCCCGCTTCCATGGGCCTTTACCTGAAGACCGCTTTCAAGGGTGACTCTATGGTTGCCGGTGAGGTGGATACCTTCGGTCTGGCACTGCAGGTAACAGATCCCATCACCGACCTGGAGCAGGCATATCTGACCTCCTTTGAAAGCGATCTTTTCAACAGCGAAGAGGCAAAGACCAGCTGCCTGATCTACAACATCATGAACACTTCCAACCCTGATTCCGCCAACGAGCGCAACGCTTCCACCCAGATCTACGGCATGGCCTATGTGAAGTTCCTCAGCGGCAGTGTTCTGACCGGCTGGGAGAGAAACCGCAGCCTGAAGGAGCAGATCCAGCGGATCAACGATGACTGGTATCTGATGTCCATTGCCAACAGAGCCTCCATGCTGAATGTTCGCGAAACTTACAAAACTGTCGTTGAAGGTTGGGGTCTCGAAAGCATTAATAAAGATACTGAAGCTGAAATGACCACCGATGAGATCACAGAAGCTGCAGCTCAACTGGAGCCCGGTGAGGTTCTGCCCGATGCGCACACTCTGACCGGTGTGATCTCTGCTGTCAACACGGCATTTGACAGCACCTACAATAATGTCACCGTTACCATCACCGTCAACGATCTTGATATCCAGTGCTACCGCCTGGCAGGCGAAGGTGCGGATCAGATCGGTGTGGGTGATACCATCACTGTAACCGGCATTATCGAGAACTACAACGGCACCCGTGAATTTAAGCAGGGCTGTACTTTGGACGCTTACGAGCTTGCTCCTGATGCAGAGCCCATGACTCCTGCTGAAATCGTAGAAGCCGCTTACGCATTGGAGAAGGGTACTCAGCTGCCGGATACCTACACCCTTTCCGGTATGATCACCAGCGTTGACACTGCTTATAACAGCTCTTACAGCAATGTCACCGTTACCATCATGGTCGAAGGTATGAGTGACAAGCCCATTCAATGCTACCGCATGAAGGGCACCGGCGCTGATACCATTGCCGCAGGTGATTACATCACGGTTAGCGGTACCATCAAGAACTACAACGGTACTATTGAGTTTGATGCCGGCTGTACTCTGGACGCATACAAGACCGAAGCTCAAATCTTGGCAGAAGCTGCAGCGCTTTCTGCAGGTGCTTCCCTGGACACTGATTACTCCCTCACAGGCATTATCACCAGTGTAGACACTGCTTATAGCAGCACTTACAACAACGTCACTGTTACAATGTCCGTTGGTGATCAGGCAATTAAGTGCTTCCGGCTGGCAGGTGACGGCGCTGATAAGATTGCTGCCGGTGATACAATTACTGTTTACGGCACTCTGACAAATTACAACGGCAGCATCCAATTTGCTGAGGGCTGCAAGCTGATCACCTACTCTCTGGCTCCTGAAGCCGGTGAAGTTACTGTAACCATCGAGTTCGCCACAGACGCAAACCGTACAAGCTACAGCACCACACAGCAGGTCTGGGAGCAGAATGGCATCACCTTTACAAACGACAAGACAAATTCCACTACCATTATTCGTGATAATCTGCGTGATGATCATGTTCGTCTGTATGCAAGCTCTACTGTGACACTGGCATATGCCGGCATGACAAAAATTGAAATCACCTGCACATCAGCTAGTTATGCAACTGTTATGGTCAACTCTCTTACAGCCGCAGGCTACACTGCAACCGCATCCGGCAGTGTTGTTACCGTGACACTGGACACCGCAGTTGACAGCATCACCTTCTCTTTGACCGCACAGTCTCGTGCAAGCAAAATCACTGTTACCGCTTAATCTATGCCCAAAGGCTGCACGGGAAACCGTGCAGCCTTTCCTTTATGCAAAGCCCGGCATCTGCATGCAGATGCCGGGTTTTTCTTATTTCGGGTCATAGGGAGGTTTGGGCAGCGGCAAACTGTGCAAAGCCTTTGCCATTCTCGCAAGGAATTCATCGTTTCCGGGGCAGCGCAGCTCCCCGTCGTCTCCGGTGGGAAAATAAAGCCTCCACAGGTTCTTGCTGCCCCGATCCCAGGCCTGCTTGATGGCATCCCGGATGGCTTTTTCCACCTGCTTTGTATTGCCTCCCAGCTGCTTGGCTACAAGGGGATAGATTTCCTTGGTTACACTGCTGTCCGGGTTGGTGCATTTACAGATCAGCGCATGGAAGGTACAGTTATAGGACACTTTGCCCATCCGGAAGCCCAATGCCAGCAGCAATCGGTCGGCTTCGCTTTCTATGCAGATCCCTTCCGGATTACGAAGCCGGTGCGATAGTTCCCGCAGGCAAGCAGCAACCGCAGTGAGGGAGCATGGCTTTGTAAACACATGGCATACCTGCAGCTCGGTCAGCTGAAGCAATACATACTCTCCCACATAGTTGGAGTACACCACTGTCTTGATGTTACTGCCGGAGGTTTTCAAGGCATACAGGAGCGCCGCAGGATCCATGTACGGCATTTGATAATCCAGCAAAAAGACATCCGGCTGAAAGGTGCACAGCAATTCTTCTGTCTGCGGTCCGTTTGTGCTGATCTGAATTTCAAATGTATTCTCCAGGTAGTATGTCAGAATCTTTCCAAACTCGCCTGTAGGATCCGCAATCAGAAGCCGATGCACCCGAGTCTCCTCCCCTCTCAAAACAAAACAATGAGTACATGATACCATACCGCCATTGACTTTGCAATTGCTACAGGGTATGTTTCTATCGACATTTTCCGACAAAAATGCGCAGGTCGTGCTGACCTGCGCATTGATAATATTTAGCCACCGAAGCCGAAGAACGGGAAGAATCTGTCCATCCAGCTGTCTGTATCCTGATCCGGCTGCACCGGCTGCTCAGCAGGCTCTGTCGGTTCTGTTTCTGTGGGCTGAGTGGTCGTTTGGGGCTTATCGTCCAGAGTGATCTCCAAATGGACCTCCATGCCGCCGCGGAACACCGTGATTGTGGTAGACTCCCCTGCTTCAAATCTGCGCAGCACACGGGTCAGCTCCGAAATGGAGGACACAGAATAACCGCCCAGATTCACAATGATGTCCTTCGGCTGCACACCTGCTTTGGCCGCGCAGCTGCCCAGGGTAACATTATCCACCAATGCACCCATAGGCAAGCCATACATCTGCGCAACAGATGCGTCCACATCCCGGACCATGACACCCAGGTAAGCACCGCCGATATAACCGTTGGAGATCAAGTCCTCGATCATGCCGATGACATCGTCAATGGGAATGGCAAAGCCAATGCCCTCAATGGTCGCACCGGAATTGCTGGTGCCGGAGTACTTGGCAGTGGTGATACCCACCACCTCGCCTGCCATATTGAACAGCGGACCGCCGGAATTGCCGGAGTTAATGGCAGCGTCGGTCTGCAGCATATTGATATAGCTGCCGTCGGTATTCACTGCCCGGTCCTTGGCGCTGACATACCCCACTGTCAGTGTGGAGGTGAGTTCACCCAAGGGATTGCCAATGGCCGCGACCTGGTCGCCCACAGCCAGCTGATCGCTGCTGCCGATGGTGGTATAGGGCAGGCCGGTCTCCTCAATTTTCAAAACTGCCAGGTCGTTGGTTGCGTCCCCACCTACCAAAGTGGCAGGATGCTCCTTTTCGTCCCAGGTGATGACCTTCAGGGTCGTTGCGCCCTCTACCACATGATAGTTGGTCACAATGTAGCCGTCTTCGGAAATAATAAAGCCTGTACCGGAAGACGCTGTTTCAGAAACCTGGCCAAAGAGGTTTGTCATGAGAGATTGGTTGGAGACAGCAACCACAGCCTTCACATTCTTTTCGTAAACCTGGCCGGGAGTCATTCCCTCCTGGGGTACTGCAGGCTTTATAGAAGAGCCGCTGCTCTGATCCTGCATCTGTTCCTGCATGACCGCAAGCTTATTGTCTACGACTTTGTTTAGTGTTTCCAGCTGGCCGTTCCAGTAGATGCTGACACAGGCTGCTGTGATCACACAGCCAACAAAAACCAATCCAACCACAAGCAAAATCGCCACGACCCTTTTCAGCAAAGGACTCTTGGCTTTCTTTCCGGCAGGGATCGGCGCTTCCTGCACAGGTGCAGGCTCAGGCTGGGGCCGGGGCTCCGGTGCAGCGCTCTGCTGCACATGCGGCATTTCATAGGGAGAGTCCGCAAAGGGAGACAGCTTCTCTCGGCGAAGGTTCTCTGTGTCGCCAAAATTGACGCGTTCATTTTCCATATTCATACCTCCATGGTCTTGCTTTTATTCCATTCTAACAGACAATTATGACAAAATTATGTATTTATCATACCATATTACTGTATTTGGTCAAGAAAAAAATCGCGGCAGCATGATTGCTGCCGCGCAGGTGCCGTTAGCTTATTTCTTGCGGAAGGACATGCAGTCGGTGCACTGATCCTGTGTGGGATTACCCTCATGGGTCCCAACAAGAATGCGCTCCAGAGAGCAATAGTTTGCCTCATCGCAATGATGTGCGCACTGGTGCACGGTACATTCGATGCTCTTGTTTGCATTGCAGTTCATAGACCGTTCCTCCTTTTTCCGTGATGGCTTTAGTATGACCAAAACTGCAATTCTTATGCTTGATTTTTCACCGGAATCATTGACATTTTGACGCTTCCTCTGTATAATATTTGTGGAAATTTTGAGCTTTCGATTTTTGAAAGCCACTTTTAGTAAAGAAAGGAAAATTGCCATGATTTATAGTGCAGAAGTACAGCATATGTGCTCCGTGGCCAAGGGTGCCTACCACGGCCCCGCTCCCATCCCCGAAGAGGGCAAGTGGGTCCAGGTCAAGGAAATTAAGGATGTCAGCGGTTTCACCCACGGCATCGGCTGGTGTGCTCCCCAGCAGGGCTGCTGCAAGCTGACCCTGAATGTGAAGGAGGGCATCATTGAAGAGGCTCTGGTCGAGACTCTGGGCTGCTCCGGTATGACCCACTCCGCAGCTATGGCTTCCGAGATCCTCATCGGTAAGACCCTGCTGGAGGCGCTGAATACCGACCTGGTATGTGACGCTATCAACACCGCTATGCGGGAACTGTTCCTGCAGATCGTTTACGGCCGCAGCCAGTCTGCCTTCTCCGAGGACGGTCTGGCAGTGGGTGCTTCCCTGGAGGACCTGGGTAAGGGTCTGCGCAGCCAGGTTGGTACCATGTTCGCCACCAAGGCGAAGGGTCCCCGTTATCTGGAGATGGCTGAGGGTTACGTTACCCGCATCGCTCTGGATAAGGACGACCTGATCACCGGTTATGAGTTCATCAACCTGGGTAAGATGATGGACTTCATCAAGAAGGGTGACGATGCAAACGAGGCTCTGAAGAAGGCTAAGGGCAGCTATGGCCGCTTCGCCGACGCAGCCAAGTATATCGATCCCCGTCACGAATAAGAGGAGGACACTGTAATGGCATTGTTTGAAGGTTACGAAAGAAAAATCGACAAGATCAACGGTGTTCTGGCTCAGTACGGCCTGGAGTCCGTTGAGGCTTGCCGCGACATCTGCACCGCCAAGGGCTTTGATCCTTATGAGATCGTTAAGGGCATTCAGCCCATTGCCTTTGAGGACGTTGCTTGGGCATACTGCGTTGGCGCTGCCATCGCTCTGAAGAAGGGTGTTCAGACTGCTGCTGAGGCTGCTGAAGCCATCGGCATCGGCCTGCAGGCTTTCTGCATCCCCGGCTCTGTCGCTGAGGACCGCAAGGTCGGTATCGGCCACGGCAACCTGGGCGCTATGCTGCTGCGGGACGAGACCAAGTGCTTTGCTTTCCTGGCAGGCCACGAGTCCTTCGCTGCTGCTGAAGGCGCAATCGGTATCGCCCGGAGCGCTAACAAGGCTCGTAAGGAGCCCCTGCGGGTGATCCTGAACGGTCTGGGCAAGGACGCTGCTCAGATCATCTCCCGTATCAACGGCTTCACCTATGTGAAGACCCAGTTTGACTACTACACCGGTGAGCTGAAGATCGTCGAGCGCATCCCCTACTCCGAGGGCGAGCGCGCTGCCGTTAACTGCTACGGCTGTGACGATGTCCGCGAGGGTGTTGCTGTTATGCGCTACGAGGGTGTTGACGTTTCCATCACCGGTAACTCCACCAACCCCACCCGCTTCCAGCATCCCGTTGCCGGCACCTACAAGAAGGAATGCATGGAGACCGGTCGTAAGTACTTCTCCGTGGCTTCCGGCGGCGGCACCGGCCGTACCCTGCACCCCGACAACATGGCTGCAGGTCCTGCTTCCTACGGCATGACCGATACCATGGGCCGTATGCACGGTGACGCACAGTTTGCCGGTTCTTCCTCCGTCCCCGCCCATGTCGAAATGATGGGCTTCCTGGGCGCTGGTAACAACCCCATGGTCGGCATGACCGTTAGCGTTGCTGTCGCTGTTGAAGAGAGCCTGAAGTAATCTGCCTTTTGAGAATGACTCCTGCCGATGGCAGGAGTCATTTTTCTTTTGCAGCCAGTTCACATGCACAAGAAATCTAAATAAAGCAGCCAAAAAATTGATATACAACGGGGTATTGCATCTGTATAATTGATTTTAGAGTGTTCCGATTGCAAAAACAGCGGCAATTGATCCCTCTGTCCCTTTTGCATATTTTACATTCAGAAAGGATTTGCAGATCATGAAACGTTTCCTGTGTATCATTCTTACACTACTGATGCTGCTGAATTTTGCAGCATGCGGCAACTCCGATCAGCAGACGACTCCTACCACCAGCTCTACAGAGCAGCAAGCTGAAGATATTCTTGCTCAGCGCAGAGATCAGGCAGAAAGCTATATGCGGCAAATGGCCACTGTTCTTTGGCGCGCATCGGAAGATATCATTTATTCCAACGTCCCAACCAGCGTGAATCCTCAGGTAGACGGAGGAAGAGGATTGACTACTATCAAAGCCGGTCGTCTTTATCGTGGCATTCCCTACACCCATGCCGCCTCGGACACAGCTGCCCTTTTGGAATACGCAGGCGAGCCGGATGAGAAGGGCATCTATACCGTTTCCGGTCTGACCTGGCAAGCACTGAATGCTGATTACACCAGCGCCCGTATTGGAAACGATTGCTCCTCTGCCGTAGGTCTTTCCTGGGGCATTCTTGGTAACTCTCTGAAGCAGATTTCCAAAACCAAGAACTTGACTGAGAATTACGGATATCTGCCGGTAGGCGAATACAAAACCAGCCCGGAAGCCCATCCTTACACGGCAGATGTTGCTGCGGCAAACGGAATTAACATTATGGGCAAAGCCTATTCGCAGCTGCAGAAGGCCGATGCCGTGGTCAACCGGAACGCCACAGACACCAACGGTCACACAATGATGATCGTTACAAACGAAGTGGTATACAACAACGGCAGCATAGATCCTAACAGAAGCTATGTAACTGTTTTGGAGCAGACCAGCGGCCGGATCGAACAGCAGACGAGCAAGTACGATGAGATCCTTGGCGAAGAGATATACCCTGTCTACATTATTGATAAAAAGTATACCTATAACGCGCTCTTTACATCCGGCTATCTGCCAATTACCTGTAAGGAACTCATTGATCCATCTCCCGTGACAGAGCCCGGTGTTACTGACACAGAATCTCAGTATTCCCTTGACAATCTGTTCAGCGGCAAGCTGTCCGCGACCCGTTTCATCAGCGCCGTGGCAATCACCGTTTCCGACACCTCAGGAAACATTGTGCAGCAGTGCAGTGCCAGCCCTACAAGCCGATATGAACCCTACACCTTCGATATGGAGACCTTCCAAACCGAAAGACCCGAGGTGCTCAGAGGCACTTTGGACCTGGATGCTCTTGTTGCCGGCAGCTACCACTGCAAGGTAACCTGCAGGCTGATCACCGGTGACGCGTTTACTGTTCGGGAATTTGACTTCACAAAATAACAGTTCCGGGGACCCCTGAAATCAGGGATCCCCGGATTCTTTATTGCAAATAGTCTTCGATCTGCTTTCGGTAGTCAAACCGGCTGACCTCCCGAAGCAGGTCCTCATAGAAGGATTCGGCCGCTTCCCTTCTTTCCAGTGCCAGCTGTCTGCCCTTTGCGGTATAGAATCTGTCATACAGCTTTTTCAGCTTGTAATGATACTCTCTGAAAAAGGACGGTGCTTCTTCCCCGGAGCCATCAGAGACACTGCCGTCCGGCAGACGGGTATACAGGGGCTCTGTCACTGTACCTTTATACACAAGGGTTCTTGCAATGCCGATCGCGCCAACCACATCCATCTTATCCGCATCAAAGAGGATCTTGGCTTCCATGCTTTGGGGCTGGTCACTTTTACGGAAACGGTGGGTGCGGATACAATCGCAGACCGATTGGGAAAATGCCTCAGAAAAGCCGTTCTCAAGGAGAAACTCATAGGCTTTCCGGCTGCCAACAGCAGCATGGCATAATGATGGGGCTTTGATCTGATCAGGCCTTCCGATATCATGAAGCAAGCAAGCCGCGATCAGTACATCCGCGTCTATTTCCTCCCCCTGGGCGATCACCAGGGCGTTACTCAGCACACGGTAAACATGCTCCTTGTCATGGGCGCTGTCTGCCATGCAGCGGAGCATATAGCCTTCTATAAGTGCATATACTGCCTTTTCCATAGGAACACCTCCAACGATAACAGTATATTTCCTCCCCGGGCGCATGTCAAGACACATCCCGGATCCTCTGCCGCCAAGTGTTTGTGATGGAATATGACATCGGCTGCACAGTTCAGCGGATCGGGCATAAACTGTCCTATAAGCGGTTTTGCTTATGGATTGCTCAATAATTCTCTTGGGAGGTATCACTATGTCTGAGCATTGTCAGGAAGGTCTGCGCTGCAATCCGGAAGATCTGCGGCAAGCACTTTCCATCCATACCAGAAAAATCACTGACAGCTGCCGGGATAAGGATTGCATCGAGGATCTTCGTGTATATTTGACCCGGGGTTCACAGGCAATTTTGGATACTGCCAGCGGGGCAAAGGTCCGCTGCGCGGATCTCATCTATGCTTACATCGATGTAGAGCCCGTTGCTTTTGACCGGAATCATTACTGCATTGATGTCACCTTCTACTACCGCATTCTGGCAGATGCCACTGTGGGAACCAACCGCCCTGCCGCATTGTACGGCCTGGCAGTATTCTCCAAGCGGGCCGTTTTGTGCGGAGAGGACAGCCGGGCTCATGTTTTCAGCAGCAGCACCGTCATCAACGGCCCAGACGGTCTGAGTCGGTACAGCGCCAACCGTCCCACCGCTGTGGTGGAAGTGTTGGACCCCATGGTCCTCAGTTCCAAGGTGCGGGAAGTGTGTGATTGCGGCTGCAAGGAAAACGCCATCGTGCAGATCCCGGACAGCATTGCCCAGATGTTCGACGATCAACTGGTTATCTCCGGTGAAAGCCGCCGCCTGCTGGTCAGCCTTGGGCAGTTCTCCATCATCCGCTTGGAGCGGGATGCCCAGCTGGTCGTTCCCTTCCTGGACTACAGTATTCCCACCAAGGAATGCTGTGATGCGCCCGGTTGTGCGGAAGATCCCTGCGAAATGTTCTCCCGGATCCCCTTCCCTTCCGCGCAGTTTACACCTACAGGATGTGACCGTCAGGCTGAATGCCAGGATACCTGCGGATACACCACCACCGCCAACTGCTAACCCGCTGCCGTCGGATCCTTCCGACGGCATTTTTCTATTGTCATAATCTGTATCTTGTGGTACAATACCGCCGTAAAGAAAGAGGTGTCGGCTAATGGAATTTTTAAAGATTTGCTTGATCGTATGTCCCCTGGTTTTTTTGGGCTCCTTTGTGGATGCCATCGCAGGAGGCGGCGGCATTATTACATTACCTGCTTACCTGCTGGCAGGTCTGCCTGCACATACCGCTGCAGGCACGAATAAGCTGGTGGCAACCTTTGGCTCTGTTACCGCTTCTGTGAATTATCTACGCAGTGGAAAGGTCATGGTCCGCATTGCGTTACTGTCTGCCCTGGGCTCTCTTTTAGGCGGCTTTGTCGGCAGCCGGCTGGCACTTTTCATTCCGGAGCAGACCCTGGAGCTGATCATGATGATCGTTCTGCCTGTGGTTGCACTCTTTCTGACCTTCCGTAAGGATTTCGGTGTAGAGGCAAAGGGAAACACGCTGTCTCGCCCCATGGAAAGCACCGTTGCCTTTGGCATCGGCTTGGTCATCGGCTGCTATGACGGCTTGATCGGTCCCGGAACCGGAACCTTTCTGATGCTTTGCTTCTGCGGCATTTTGGGGCTGGATCTGCTGATCTCCGGTGGCTGCGCAAAGGTCGCCAATATGGCCTCGAATATTGCTTCTGCCATTGTTTTTGCTTTCAACGGAAAAGCGATGTACTCCCTGCTGCTGCCTGCAGCCGTCTGCTCGGTTCTCGGCGGTTATCTGGGTGCAAAGTTTGCCATTAAAGGCGGCAACAAGCGCATTCGAAAAGTCATGTTCGTTGTGCTGGCACTTCTGTTCGTAAAAATGATCTGCGACTATCTGTTATAAGACAAGCTTACCGCCGGGGGATCATTCCTCCGGCGGTTCACATTGCAGTTCAACGCAGAAACAGTTTCCTGTCTCATTGCTCTGCACCCATATCTTTCCATTATGTTCTCCTACGATCTGCTTGGCAATGGCAAGGCCCAAGCCGTAGCTGCCCGTCCTGGTTCTTGCCTGGTCCAACCGGTAAAACCGGTCAAAGATCCGTTCCCGGTCCTGGGGAGCAATGGGCACTCCCGGATTTGCCACTGTCAGAAGACACTTTCCCCGGCCCTGACGCTGCAGGCGGACCGTTACGATACCAGGATCAGAATATTTCGCTGCGTTGTCCAAAAGAATACTAACCACCTGATACAGGTGCTGCCGGCTGCCTGTTCCGTGAATGCTTTGTGTAATCCCGCTGTCCAAAAGCAGTTGTCTCTCATAAAAAACAGGTTCAAACTGCATGGCAGCTTCGCTTACCAAAGCGCTCAGATCGATCCTGTCAAAATCTGCTCTTATTCTTCCATTGTCTGCCCGGGCAAGGTCCAGCATCCCTTCGATCAATCCCCGCATTTGGTGGGCCATGGTCAGAACACCGCCTGCAAACTGCATACGGCTCGCCTGGTCCAACTCCGCTTCCTGCAGTAGTTCTGCGTTGCTCATGATCACGGTAAGCGGTGTTTTCAGCTCGTGGGATGCATCTGACACAAATTGCTTCTGCTGCTGCCATGCTTTTTCCACCGGCTTGACAGCCCACCAGGCAAGCAAGATACTGATTCCCAAAAACAGGATCAGGCTTGCTACTCCGATAAGCACACTGCCTTGAATCAGTGCCGAAAGGGCCGCGTTTTGCCCGGACACATCCACAAAAATCAGCGTTTGTCCTCCTGGAACAGAAACCTTTGTAAAGAGCAGATCATATTTCTCGATCCTTCCTGTTGCGCTTTCCGATTTAAAAGCCTCTTCCAGCAGCTGCTGCACAAGAAGCTGGTCAGACAAATCCAGATAAGTGTGTCCACTGGCCAGGATGTCCCCGTGGATGCTGATCTGCAGCACAAAAAACGGCAGCTGAACCTCTTCATCCGGACGGATCATATCCCCAGGATGCTGTGCGCTGCGGACCAGGCTCTGCATGGTTGCCGCACTTTGATCGTCCAGGTTTGTTTTTGTGAAGTAAAAAACAAGGGAAAAGATCACCAAAAGCATGGCTGTTACAATTCCCATGTTGATCAGTACAAACTTAAATCGCAGCTTTTTCAGCACGATGTATCAACCTCCAAATGGTAACCCAGGCGTCGGATCGCAGTGATGCGCAAATCAGAGCCAATGGCACTGAGCTTCTTGCGCAAAAATCCCACATAGACTTCCACATGGTTCTCCACCGCATTGGAATCGTATCCCCAAACACGGGCCAAAATGGTCTCTTTCGACAGATTCTGCCCTTTGGATTGCAGCAAAAACCGCATTACATCAAACTCTCTTGCAGAAAGACGGACGGTTTTCTCTCCGCAGATCAGCATACCGGATGCCAGGTCCAATGCAGTGTTGCCATAGACCAGTTCATCCACCTGCCCGCCCTGCCTGCGCAGCAGTGCATTGATGCAGGCCATCAGCTCACGGCTGTCAAAGGGCTTGGTCAAGTAATAGTCCGCACCTGCATTCAAGCCTTGGATCCGATCCTCAACTCCGGATTTTGCCGTCAACATCAGAATCGGTGTATTGCACCGGCTTGCACGAACCTGTCGTGCCACCGCATAGCCATCCATTTTGGGCATCATGACATCCAATATCAGAAGATCATATATCCCCAGCAGGGCATACTCCGTCCCGGACTCCCCGTCATACACGGTCTCAACCTCAAAGCCTTTGCGCACAAGCATTGCCTTCAAAGAGTCTGCTAAAAGCTTTTCGTCTTCCACGATCAGTATCTTCATGATACCCCTCCAATCTACCGTATAGTATTATACTACACTTCATAACTGAATCCAAGCTGAAAGTCCGCAAAAAACCTGCCATGGAAACATGGCAGGTTTTATTCATCAGCGGATCACGCGGACACGGAAAACACCATTGAGCTTCGCCAGGTGCTCTGCAACTGCAGGCGGTGTAGGCTCATCCAGGTCCAGCATCGTATAGGCAAACTCGCCCTTACTGCGGTTGATCATGTCCGAAATATTGATATTGTCCTTGGCCAGCGCTGTTGTGAACTGACCGATGGAATTGGGAATGTTCTTATGCAGAACGGTAACACGGCCAGGCTTTGTGCACGGGCCCATGCTGCAGGCAGGATAGTTGACGGAATTGGTAATATTGCCGTTTTCCAAATAATCCATCACCTGACGCACAGCCATCTTAGCGCAGTTGTCCTCAGATTCCTCCGTGGATGCGCCCAGGTGGGGAATGGCAACCACGCCTTCCATACCGGCAGTCTTGTCGTTGGGGAAATCTGTGATGTACCGCTTGATCTTTCCGGACTTCAGACCTGCCTCCAAGGCATCATCATCCACCAGAAGATCCCGGGCAAAGTTCAAAAGGATGACACCGTCCTTCATCTTCGCGATGGTCTCAGCATTGATCATATGCTTGGTGCTGTCCAGCAAGGGCACATGCAGCGTAATGATATCGCACTTTTCGTAGATCTCTTCCCGGGTCTTGACGGGAATAATGTGGCTGTCCAGATGCCATGCCGCATCAATGGAAATGTAGGGGTCGCAGCCGTAGACCTTCATGCCCAGGCCAATGGCAGCATTTGCCAAAGGACCGCCAATGGCACCCAGGCCGATAACGCCCAGAGACTTACCCATCAGTTCATTGCCGGCAAACTGAGACTTGCCCTTTTCGACCTTCTTGGCAACATCGCCTTCATCCTTAATGGACTTGACCCATTCAATGCCGCCCACCACATCACGGCTGCCCAGGAGCATACCGCAGATCGCCATTTCCTTAACACCGTTTGCATTCGCACCGGGGGTATTGAACACCACGATGCCCTGCTCTGCGCAGCGATCCAGGGGGATATTATTCACACCGGCACCGGCACGGGCAATGGCAGCCAGATTGTCCGCAAATTCCATGTCGTGCATTGCCGCACTGCGGACCAGGATGGCATCCGCAGCTGCGGGATCTTCTGTTGTGGTATACTGTTCGGTCCAAAGCTCTGTACCCTTGGGGGATATCTTATTTAAATAGTGAATCTTATACATATCTGGTTTCTCCTTCACTCAATTCTTTTTGATCAGCTTATCCAGCAGACGATAGCCGTGTTCTTCGTAAATACCGGTTGCAGCCGCATCCTTTTCATTGTATCTGGCAAGCTTCTTGTGCTCCTTGGTGCTGTCATAGAGGATATAGGGAACCGGTGACGATGTGTGGGTTCTGCAGCGGATCGGTGTGGGGTGATCCGGAGTGATCAACAGCCGATACGGCTCACCGGAGGCATCCATTTGCTGTTTTACCAAAGCCACCACCCGGCTGTCCAGGGCCTCAATGGCGGCAATTTTATTCTCGATGCTTCCCTGGTGTCCCATTTCATCCGGTGCTTCCACATGAATGTAGGCAAAATCGCAACCGTTTTTCAGGACCGCTTCCACTGCGGCCCGGGCTTTTCCTTCGTAGTTCGTATGCAGAGAACCATTCGCACCGGGTACATCGATCACCTGCATGCCGGCACCAACAGCGATACCCTTGAGCAAGTCCACGGCAGAGATCATCGCGCCTGTAAGCCCTGTCTTTTCTTTGAAGGATTTCAAAGAGGGTTTCGTGCCTGCGCCCCAAAACCAAAGGGAATTTGCCTTGTTCTTGCCTTCCGCTGCCCGTTTCAGGTTGATCGGATGGTTGTTCAGGAACGCATAGCTTTCTTTCATCATGTTGCGGAAGCTCTCGTTTTCGGGCAGGTACTTTCCGATCACCTGACCCAAATGGTCGTGGGGCTGCTCCATATCCAGCACCTTACCATTCTTCCACACTGTAATGTGCCGGTAGCTCGTTCCTGTGTAGAACTGAAACTCAGAATTATTAAAGTGCTCCCGGACAGCATCCATCAAAATGTCTGCTTCCTCCGTTGTGATCTCGCCGGAGCTATGATCCAGGATGGTTTTACTCTCGTAGGGTTCGTCCTCCGAAAGCGTGACAATATTGCAGCGGAAAACCACATCATCCGGTTCCATCTGCACACCAACGCTCAAGGCCTCCAGCGGCGATCTTCCGGAATAATTCTTACTGGGGTCATATCCCATAACCGCCAGATTCGCCACATCACTACCGGGCTTCATGCCACTGGGAACTGTTTTGGCAAGTCCCATCTCACCTTTGCCTGCCAAAGAATCCATCACAGGTGTTTTGGCAAACTCCATGGGTGTCATGCCGCCCAAAGCCTCCAAAGGCTCATCTGACATTCCGTCTCCAAGAATAACGATATATTTCATGCCTGTCTCCTTTCTCCAACGCAGTAACTCGTCCATGCGTGGCGGACACTTGTACTTAGATAACATGGTATCATTTTTTAGGGATAATTACAATAGAAAAAACTGGCAGAATTTATCTGAGTTTTTCCCTTTTTTTCGTCAATTATGCATGATACTTTCCATATATGCATACACTTTAAACAAAAAAACATGTTCACAGGCTGTTCTCAGATATTTCAGCATGCATTCAGTATCCGGCAGTAGAATAAAGCAAGATAAAGAAAGGAAGTAATGACCATGTATCCTGAACACGAAAACGAAACCCAGTGGACATACGAAACACCTGCACGGTATCAGCCCACGCAGCCCAAGGAGAAAAAGCAAAGCGGAAAATTGGTTGTCGTTGCGTTGGTTTGCTCTCTTCTGGGCAGTCTTTTGGGCGGTGGCATAATCCTGTCACTGCAAAACCATATACAGCCACAGCCGCAAAGCTCCGTGATCCTGCAGGGGAAGCGGGAGAACACCGTGCTCCAGATCCACACCATCGACACCGGTAAGATCATGACCCCGGCTGAGGTCTATGCTGCAAATGTAAATTCCACCGTGGGCATCACCACTTCCATTACCACGAATTTTTGGGGATTTCAGACCACCTCTGCTGCATCAGGTTCCGGCTTTATCCTGACAAAGGACGGATATATTCTGACCAACTACCATGTGATCGAAGATTCCAACGCCATAACCGTTTCATTCTATGACGGAACCAGCGCAGAAGCAACATTGGTAGGCTTCGATGCCAGCAATGATATTGCAGTACTGAAAGCGGATGTGTCTGATCTTGTGCCCGCCGTTTTGGGAGACTCAGAAAATCTGAATGTGGGAGACCAGGTGATTGCCATCGGCAATCCTTTGGGCGAGCTTACCTTCTCCCTGACCGCAGGTGCTGTCAGCGCCCTGGAACGGGAGATCACCACCTCCAACGGGATCACCATGCGCCTCATGCAAACGGATTGCGCCATCAATTCCGGCAATTCCGGCGGTGCGCTGTTTAATCTGTACGGTGAAGTTATCGGAATCACCAACGCGAAATACTCCGGCAGTGGCACAAGCTCAGAAGCATCCATCGACAATATCGGGTTTGCAATTCCCATAAATCATGTACGGCAGATCGTTGAAAGCATCATCGAAAAGGGGTATTACGCCAAACCCTACATTGGTGTGTCCGTTAGCGATGTCAGTGAAGAAACGCAAAGCTACGGTCTGCCTCAGGGCGCTGCAGTAAAGGATGTGTATACAGACAGCCCTGCACAGAAGGCTGGTCTGCAGCAAAATGATATCATCACCGCAGTTAACGCTACCGCAATAACCGGCAGCAGCGACCTGGTTCGTATTGTCTCTGACGCATCCATCGGGGATGTGCTGACCCTGTCTGTATACCGGCAGGGTGTCACGCTGGAGCTGTCCATTACCGTTGGTGAGCAGATCCAATCCGCGGTGGAAGCTCCGGCCCAGGAAAGCAGCTCCTCCTGGGGAAGCGACCTTCCCAACGGCCCCAATGGTTTTGGAGGCTTTGGTGGGTTTGGCAATTTTGGATACTAAGAAACGGGGGTTGTCTCGAAATGAATGAGACAACCCCAAATTGAATATTTATGTGTAGGGAACGGCCTGTGTGCCGTTCCTAAATCTATATTTTGGAACTAATTTTCGGAATGACACATAGGTCATTCCCTACATA
>JAZSER010000080.1:0-14850 GCA_045531815.1 Faecousia sp.
CATCTGAGCACGGCGCTTAGCATCCAGGTTGGACAGAGGCTCGTCGAGCAGGAAGACCTTGGGCTCACGAACGATAGCACGGCCCAGGGCAACACGCTGACGCTGACCGCCGGACAGAGCCTTGGGCTTACGGTTCAGGTACTCGGTGATGTCCAGGATCTCAGCAGCTTCCTTAACCTTCTTGTCGATAACATCCTTGGGAGTCTTACGCAGCTTCAGTGCGAAAGCCATGTTTTCATAAACGGTCATGTGGGGGTACAGAGCGTAGTTCTGGAAGACCATGGCAATATCACGGTCCTTGGGAGCAACATCGTTGACCAGCTTGTCACCGATCCACAGCTCACCGTCGGAAATTTCTTCCAGACCTGCGATCATACGCAGAGTGGTGGACTTACCACAACCGGAAGGACCGACCAGAACGATGAATTCCTTGTCGGCGATCTCAAGGTTGAACTCCTGAACAGCGACAACGCCCTGCTCAGTGACCTGCAGCTTAGCCTTCTCTTCCTGGCGCTCCAGGTAGTTGGCATAAGCATCGGGATCCTTCTTCTTGAGCTTCTCCAGCTGCTTTTCCTTCTTCTTGTTGTTCTTGATGTCATCACCGCTGAACGGGTACACCTTCTTGATGTTTTTCAGTACTACATTTGCCATACTTCTCGACTCTAAGCATACCGACTCCTCGCATATGCTCTCACCATGACCGGGTATAACAGCCATGGTATTACGACAGGTCTCCACACTGCCGCACCGTGAGTCCGACGGTTGTTAATATTTCCTCCTTTTGTGACACAGGATGCCTATTTTTTGTGGAGTAGACACCATATGCCCGGATGCTATAATAATAGCATAAGAAACCACCGTTGGCAATGGTGGTTTCTTACAGTTTTTGGGGGTTGTTTTTAGCTATTTTCACCACTATTCACAGTAACCCGACACGCATCCCCCTCAGGAAGAAATGCCGCACTGAAATACAGGGTCATCGCAGCCTCCAGCCACAGGGTATCCTGCACGGAAGCTGTCTCATAGCATGAGTGCATTGCCAGCTGTGCCAGGCCCAGGTCCACCGTAGGAACAGACACATGCGCCAGGGAAATATTGCCCAGGGTCGAGCCTCCGGGAAGGTCGGCACGGTTGTAGAAAGTCTGTACCGGGACCTCCGCCTGCCGGCAGATCTCGCGGAAAACCGCTGCAGAGTATCCGTCAGTGGTATACTTCTGCGCTGCATTGAACTTGATCACCACACCGCCACCGGGCAAAGGTGCATTGTTGGCATCTGCATACTCCGGGTGATTGGGATGGACGGCATGGGCATTGTCTGCCGACACCATGAAGGAGCGGGCAAGCTCCTGTTCCAGATCCAGGCCCAGTACCTGGCAGATACGCTGCAGAACACGCTCCAAAAGGTCCGCTGCAGCGCCCTGGGCAGAATTGGATCCGACCTCCTCGCTGTCAAATACGCACAGCACCGGGATCGCCTTGCTGCTGCCTGCCTTCAAAAAGCCCTGGGTGCAGCACCACACGCACTGCAGATCATCCAGCGCCGCCGCGGACACATATGCCTCGTCAACGCCCCAAACGGTGGCCTTCTGGCGCAGGTACAGGGTCAGATCTCTGCCCAGGATCGGTCCGCCGGCAGCTTCCTCCAAAAGCTTTTCCAGCTTGCCCTCTGCCTCCGGACCGCCCACCAGCGGCAGGGTGTCCACCGCGGGATTCCATGCATAGCCCTCATTGACACTTCTGTTCATATGGATCGCCACATTGGGGATCAGCAGAAGATCCCGGTGGATGTTGACCAATCGGCTGGCAACACCTTCCGGTGTCTTTACCATCACACGCCCCGCCACAGACAAAGGCCTGTCCAGCCAGGGAGCAATGATCATACCGCCGTATTTTTCCGTTGCCAGGCGGGTATAGCGCCCTGTCAGCTCTCCGTTCTCCTTCAGCTTGAAGGTTGGACGGTCACTGTGCGACGCGCACATCACGAAGCCCTGGGGCTCTGCTTCCGGCACACGGAATGCCATCAGTGCCGTGCCTCCGCGGATCAGATAATACTTGCCGCCCGGCTGCAGCGTCCAGGTATCTGCCTCGCGCAGCTGCCGGTATCCCTGTTCCTCCAGCATGCTGCGCAGCGCCTCCACACTATGGTAGACGCTGACAGACGCATCCAGAAATCCAAGGAATTTTTCGATCCTTTTATCCATGCTATTTCCTCCCGGAAGTTTTTTGTTTATTCTACATCATTTGATACGCACAGTCAACCACAGGCGGTCCTGATTTGTCTAACTCTCTTTAATTTGTTCGTTTTTTGTCGGTTTTTGTCGGTTAAATGTCGATTAATGTCGAGCGAATGTTTTGGTTTTTCCTTGCAAATCCAGGCACATTGTGCTAGATTATATGTGTCGCATCACGGTGCATACGCACCGTTTCAGATAGGGGGATTGAATTTACAATGTCAGGAGAGGACGCTATGGACAATTGCACAACCGTAATCATTGCAGATAACTCGGAGGAATTCTGCAACAGCCTGGTCAGTGCCTTAAAACGCGCTGACGGATTTCAAATACTGGGGATCGCCAACGACGGAGAAAAAGCCATCCGTATGGTAACAGATAAAAAGCCCGATATTCTTGTACTGGACCTTATGCTGGCAAAGCAGGATGGGCTCAGCGTTTTAAAAGCCATCGCGGCTATGGATCAAAAGCCGGTCACTTTGGCTACATCCCGTTTTGTCACCGACTTTGTCGCCTCAGCCGCAGCCAATCTGGGGGTGCGGTATCTGATGCTGAAGCCCTGTGATATGTCCATTTTGGTGGAGCGCCTGGAGGAGATCCGCGGCAGCGAGACACGGCGGGCCCCGGCAGCCCGCCCCATGAGCAGCAACAGCATTGAAACCATGGTCACAGGGATCATCCACGAGATCGGTGTCCCGGCCCATATCAAAGGCTATCAATATTTAAGAGAAGCCATCATTTTGGCTGTAAACGACATGGATGTGATCAACGCCATCACAAAGGTACTATACCCCCAGGTGGCAAAAACATTCCAGACCACCCCTTCCCGGGTGGAGCGGGCCATCCGCCATGCCATTGAAGTTGCCTGGGACAGAGGCGACCTGGACACTCTGCAAAGATTTTTCGGCTACACCGTCAGCAATACCAAGGGAAAACCCACGAATTCCGAGTTCATTGCGCTTATTGCAGATAAGCTTCAGCTGCAGCTGAAAAGCGCCCAGGCGGCCGGTCTTTAACAGATATGCCCCATGCCCCTGCCGACCCTGTTCGGCGGGGGCTTTCTCAATTTTTACAGGTTCAACGTTTTCTTCTTGCATTTTTATTGACTTTTTTATAAAAATCCGCTAAAATTCAAATGCGGATATGAAAGGTAGAAAGATCCAAATTTCACAGAAAAGAGGTAACCCGTATGCTAAAAAAGCTAAAATCTAACCTGGCACTGCAAATTTTTATCGCACTGGTGCTTTCCATCATTGTCGGCTTGCTGATGACCGGCCACAAGGAAATTGCCATTGCATACATCAAGCCCTTTGGCACCATTTTCCTGAATCTTCTGAAATTCATCGTCTGCCCCATCGTGCTGTTCTCCATCCTTTGCGGCATGATCTCCATGAAGGATATCCGCAAGGTCGGTTCTATCGGATTAAAGACCATTGTGTATTATCTGCTGACCACAGCCTTTGCCATTACCATCGGCCTGGTCATCGGTCAGGTGATGAAGGGCGCGTTCCCCGCTCTGTCTACAACTGACCTTTCCTACACCGCAAAAGAGCCCACACCTTTCATGGATACTCTGGTGAACATCTTCCCATCCAACTTCCTGGCGCCCCTGGTCAACGCAGATATGCTGCAGATCATCGTCATTGCCATCCTGCTGGGCTTCGGCATTATCCTGGTTGGCGAAAAGGTTGCAGGTCTTCGCGTCCTTATCGAGCAGGCAAATGAGCTGTTCATGAAGGTCATGGAATTGATCCTGAAGCTGAGCCCCATCGGTGTGTTCTGTCTGCTGACCCCCGTCATTGCTGAGAACGGTGCTGCCATCATCGGCTCTCTGGCAATGGTCCTGCTGACTGCCTATGTTGCGTATGCTGTCCACGCCCTTGTTGTTTATTCCACAACCGTCCGTACCTTGGGCGGCATGAGCCCCCTGAAGTTCTTCAAGGGCATGCTGCCTGCAATGATCTTCGCTTTCTCCAGCGCCTCCTCCGTGGGCACACTGCCCCTGAACATGGAGTGCTGTGAAAAGCTGGGTGCTGACAAAGAGACCACCTCTTTTGTCCTGCCCCTGGGCGCCACCATTAACATGGACGGCACTGCTATCTACCAGGGTGTCTGCGCGATCTTTATTGCCTCCTGCTTTGGCATTGAGCTGACCCTGGGCGAGATGGCAACCATCGTTGTCACCGCTACCCTGGCATCCATCGGCACTGCCGGTGTCCCCGGTGCAGGCATGGTCATGCTGGCCATGGTGCTGACCTCCGTGGGCTTGCCTGTTGAGGGCATCGCACTGGTCGCCGGTGTGGACCGCATCTTCGACATGGGCAGAACGGTGCTGAATATCACCGGTGACGCTTCCTGTGCCATTATCGTGTCCAACCTGGAGCGCAAGGCTGAGCTGAAGCGGGCCCATAAGTGCTGATCTACGCTCCTTCCCTGAGTTTTCCCCACACGCTTTTGACTTTTCTTGATTGACAGACAGCCCCGTTATTACTATAATTACAAGTAGGGATGTACAGGATTTGTAATGTCCCCCTTGAATTACTGTAATACGGGGCTGTTTATTTACAGCCGGAAAGAGGTTTTTATGAACGAATTGCAGAACAAGATCAGCCAGATCGGTGTCGTGCCTGTTATCAAGCTGAGCAATCCCCAGCGGGATGCCAAGCCCCTGGCAGATGCCCTGTGCGCAGGCGGTGTTCCCGTTGCTGAGGTGACCTTCCGGGCAGCCGGCGCAGCAGATGCCATCCGCATCATGGCTCAGACGCATCCGGAGATGCTGGTGGGTGCCGGCACTGTGCTGACCACCGCACAGGTGGACGAGGCCATTGCTGCAGGCGCAACCTTCATCGTAACCCCGGGTCTGGATATCGAGATCGTGAAATATTGCCAGCAGAAGGGTGTTACGATCTTCCCCGGCTGCACCACTCCCACCGACTACCACGCTGCTTACAAGCTGGGCCTGGAAGTGCTGAAGTTCTTCCCCGCTGAGCAGTCCGGCGGTCTGGACAAGATCAAGGCTATGTCCGCTCCCTTCCCTATGTTTAAGGTCATGCCCACCGGTGGCATCAGCCTGAAGAACCTGGCTACCTATGCAGCCAGCCCCGTGATCTGTGCCTGCGGCGGCAGCTACATGGTCACCGCTGATCTGATCGAAAACGGCAAGTGGGACGAGATCACCGAGCTGTGTAAGAAGTCTGTTGAGATCGTTAAGGAGGCCAGAGCATAATGGAAGAAAACAAGGATCTGTTGCCCGAAGAGGATAACATCATTACTTTTATTGACGAAAATGGCGAGGAAGTTGCCTTTGAATACATGGATTGCATCGAGTACCAGGGCAAGGAGTACCTGGCACTGCTGCCTGTGGAAGAAGAGAGCAACGAGGTCGTGATCCTGGAGGTCGAGCCCGTTGACGAAGACAACGAGAACTACCTGTCCGTGGAAGACGAAGCCACTTTGGAGGCAGTTTATGCCATCTTCAAGGATCACTTCAAGGACATCCTCACTTTTGATGACTAATAAAACGTAAAAAGGCAGCCCTGCAGTTCCCATGGAACTGCAGGGCGAAATTTTACTGCTTATTCTCAGGCCAGCAGGGTTCTTTGCAGGTGGCGCAGTTGGGGCGTGGCTTCATCTGCAGTTCCTGGCTTTTCAGGCTGACTGTGGTGCAGGGAGGAACAGACTTGGTGATAAAGGCACTGGAGCCGATAACGCAGCCCTGTCCGATCACCGTATCACCGCCCAAAATGGAGGCATTGGCATAGATGGTCACATTGTCCTCAATGGTAGGATGGCGGCGCTTGCCCCGCAGGCTTTGACCGCCCCGGGTGGACAGGCCTCCAAGGGTCACGCCCTGGTAGATCTTGACATTCTCACCGATCACCGTGGTCTCACCGATGACGATACCGGTGCCGTGGTCGATGAAGAAATACTTTCCAATGGTTGCGCCGGGATGAATATCGATGCCGGTGATGCTATGGGCATACTCCGTCATGATCCGGGGGATCATGGGCACTTTCAGCAGGTACAGCTCATGGGCCAGCCGGTAAACCGTGATGGCAAACAGACCGGGGTAGGAAAAGATCACTTCCGCCATACCTGTCGCAGCCGGGTCACCGTCATACGCAGCCTGCAGATCCGTCTGCACCACAGCGCGTACCTGCGGGATCCGTCGCAGGAATTCCAGGCATATCTCCCGGGCATCCTCCTCGGTCCGTCCGTCCTCCTGCAGTACCAGGGCGATCTGACGGCTCAGATGATACATCACATCTTCAATGAGCATGGAAAGATTGTGCTTGGCATTATAGATCCGGTAGGTCTTATCCCGGAAATAGCCGGGAAACACGATCCTGCGCAGCTTTTCAATGATCTCAATGATCTGATCCTTGTCCGGCTGCCGGAAGGATTCCATCCGGTCGATATCCCGGTTTTCCCGGTAATCATCCAAAATAATATCCACTACATTTTCAATTTGCTGTTCAATTGCTGCCATGGGTCTCTCCCCTTTCATATTGATAGTTTTATACCATATCAGGTAAATAAAGTCAACGGTTGACAACCGCCCTGTGGGAATAATATAATTGTAAAAAACACATCGGAGGAATTGATATGAGCCGAATCTATACATCCGTAGATCAGCTGGTGGGACACACCCCGCTGCTGGAGCCGAAGAACATTGCAGCCAGGGAGCAGCTGCAGGCCCGCCTTCTTTGTAAGCTGGAGGGAATGAACCCTGCCGGGTCTGCCAAGGACCGGGTGGCACTTTCCATGATCCTGGACGCAGAAGAAAAAGGTCTGTTAAAGCCCGGTGCTACCATCATTGAGCCCACCTCCGGCAACACCGGCATCGGTCTGGCTGCCATTGCCGCCGCCAGAGGCTACCGGGCTGTGATCGTCATGCCCGACTCCATGAGCAAGGAACGGCAGCTGCTGATGCGCGCCTACGGTGCACAGCTGATCCTGACCGAAGGCGCAAAGGGCATGCAGGGCGCCATTGATAAAGCAAATCAGCTTCTTGACCAGATCCCCGGCAGCATGATCGCCGGTCAGTTCGAAAACCCCGCCAACCCCGCTGCCCACGAAGCCACCACAGGTCCAGAGATCTGGGCGGATACCGACGGCAAGGTAGACATTTTCGTTGCCGGTGTGGGCACAGGGGGCACCATTACCGGTGTGGGCAAGTATCTGCGCAGCCGGAATCCCCAGGTGCAGATCATTGCGGTAGAGCCGGCAGGCTCCCCGCTGCTGTCCGGAGGGCAGGCAGGCCCCCACGGCCTGCAGGGCATCGGTGCCAATTTTGTGCCTGCGGTGCTGGACCGGGAGATCTACGACCAGGTGGTTCCTGTCACAGAGGACCAGGCCTATGCTGCCGGACGGCTGCTGGGACAGGAGGAGGGCGTTCTTGTGGGCATCTCCTCCGGTGCGGCGCTCCATGCCGCTATGGAAATAGCCAAACGCCCGGAAAACGCAGAAAAGACCATCGTGGTGCTTCTTCCCGACAGCGGGGAGCGGTATCTTTCCACACCCATGTTTGATGTCTGATCTGAACCAATATGCAAAGAGCACACCTTCGCAAATGAAGCCAAGGTGTGCTCTTTTATTTCAGTCTTCTTCCCGGGTGATGTTGGCGCCCAGTGCGCTGAGCTTCTGAACGATGTTTTCATAGCCCCGCTCCACAAAGTGGACATTCTTCACCACGGTGGTACCTTCTGCCGCAATGCCGGCAATGATCAGCGCTGCGCCCGCCCGCAGGTCATGGGCTGCCACCTCCGCACCGTGCAAACGCTCTCTGCCGGTGACCATGGCGGTCTTTCCGTTGATCAGAATATCCGCACCCATTTCCTGCAGCTCTGTGCAGTAGCCGAAGAACCGGGTCTCATATACATTCTCCGTCAGCCGGCTCACACCGCTGGCCAGCGCCATGCACACACAGATCTGCGCCTGCATATCTGTGGGGAAGCCGGGATAAGGCCGGGTCTTGACCGTGGTATAGTGCAGCCGTCTGTCGGATTTGATGCGGATGGAATCATCGTAATTGGTGATCTTCGCACCCATTTCCTGCAGCTTTGTGGTGATGCACTCCATATGCTTGGGAATCACATTCTTCACAAGCACATTGCCACCGGCAGCCGCAACGGCAGCCAGGTATGTACCCGCCTCGATCTGGTCGGGAATGATGGCATAGCTCCCGCTGTGGAGGCTTTCCACACCGCGGATCTTCACCGTATCGGTACCTGCACCGGAGATCCGGGCACCCATGGTATTGAGGAAGTTGGCAAGGTCCACGATATGGGGCTCTTTTGCCGCATTCTCGATCACCGTCTGACCGGGGATCAGCGTTGCTGCCAGCATAATATTGACCGTTGCACCAACACTGACAACGTCCAGGCTGATCCGGTTGCCGCGCAGGCCCTCCTCACCGGGTTGTAGGTTTACATAATCTTCAGTTTCTTCCACATCCGCACCCAATGCACGGAAGCCCTTGATATGCTGATCAATGGGGCGGGACGCAAAGTTGCAGCCACCGGGAAGTGCCACATTTGCTTTGCCAAACCGGCTCAGCAGTGCGCCCATCAGGTAATAGCTGGCCCGCATCTGCCGCACCAGCTCCGGATTCGGTGTGGTTTTTGTAATATTGGTACAATCCAGCACCATCGTACCCTCTTCCTCCCGGGTGATCACTGCGCCCATATCCTCCAGGATATTCAGCAGGATCCGCACATCGGAAATATTCGGTACATTTTCAACGCGGCATTTGCCCTTCACCAAAAGTGCGGCCGGAAGAATTGCCACCGCTGCGTTTTTCGCACCGCTGATGGTGACTTCACCGGAAAGGGGCGTTCCGCCAATCACTGTATATCTAGCCAAGGAAGATCCACTCCTTGCGAATTATTCATATATCATAGAAATTATACCATATTCCTTGCGTTATGTAAAGCACAATTTTCTCCCTATTATCGGCGCAAACCCTTCGGATAATGGTTTTTCAGTACATTTCCGTCCCCTTTTCCCCATCCGAGGCTGTAACCGTCAACCGTGACCAAACACCACCCTGTCTGCCGGGAGGGAACGGTTTCTCCATGCATATATGCCTTCAGTTCCCGGCTTTGGGCATCCAGGTCATGGCTGCATGCCGCTTTCTTCAGCCACAACGCCAGCGCATGAGCAGGCTCAAACCGGTCCTTTTTCAGCTGTCCCAGCTCCAGACCGGGGCGCAAGACCTTGACACCGCGAATATCCGGCATCTGTGCGGGAGCCCAGTACAGGCTCTGTCCAAAAGCCACTGCCTTACCCTCCGGCAGGCGGATCCCCAGCTGCGACGCAAAGGTCTCCCACTGCTTCGGAAGCTTTTCCCCGGGATGCAGATCCGTATCCCGTTCTTCTCCCCCATTCTTCTGCAAAACGGCAGCGAAGTGCCCCTCCCCCAAAAGCTTATGGGGCCACAGGCGGAAGGAGCCGTCAGGTCCGGGTGCAAACCAGGGAGCTTCGACCCGCAGCGCTGAGAATTCCGGATGCTCCTGCAAAAACAGCGCTACCGCTTCTTCGTTTTCTGCCGGGGCAAAGGTACAGGTGGAGTACACCAATCTGCCGCCCGGCCGCAGCATCTGCGCACCGGAGTGCAGGATCTCCGCCTGCCGTCTGGCGCACATCTGCACAGTCTCCGGACTCCAATCCGTCACCGCAGCCTCCTCCTTGCGGAACATTCCCTCACCGGAGCAGGGCGCATCGATCAGGATGCGGTCAAAGAAGCTCGCGTACCGTTTGGCAAGATTCTGGGGATGTTCGTTGGTTACCAGGGCATTGGAAACACCCATGCGCTCAATATTGCGGCTGAGGATCTTTGCCCGCTTGGGGTTGATCTCATTGCACAGCAGAAATCCCTTTCCGTCCATTCTGCCTGCGATCTGCGTGGTCTTGCCGCCGGGTGCAGCACACAGGTCGCAGATCCGCTCCCCCGGCAAAGGTGAAAGCAGCTCCACAGGTGCCATGGCACTGGCCTCCTGTAAATAGTATACGCCGGCTTCATGATATGGGTGCAGACCGGGCCGCGCTTCCGGATCATAATAGACCCCCTGAGGCTCCCAAGGGACCGGCTCACCGCAAAAAGGCAAGCTGGGTCTTTCCCCCTTCAGCGGATTAAACCGCAGTGCGACCGCCCGGGGACGCTCCAGGCTCTCCAAAAAAGCCGGATACTCCTGTCCCAGCTGCTCTTGCATTCGATTCAAAAAAGCCTCCGGCAGCATACGCTACATCCTCCCTTGCATTTTTGCGGATTTGCTTCAGCGTCGGTTCTGCAGTGATTCAGAACCGGTTCATTTTTATGAGTATATCACAGATCCTTTTGGATTTCCACACAAAAACAGCCGGCATCTTTGACGGGTGCTAAAAAACGGTGCAGCCTAAGCTGCACCGTTCTTTCTATCAATCTTCGTCCTTCTTGGCCTCGTCAATGATCTTCTGCTGATTGACCTTGGGCACTTCCTCATAACGGACAAACTCCATTGTGAAGGAGCCTCTTGCCTGGGTCATAGCCCGCAGGTCGATGGCATAGCTGCTCATTTCAGCCATGGGAACTTCTGCCTCTACCACGGTGTTGCCGTCGGCATCGGGAGTCATGCCCAGAGGACGGCCGCGGCGCTTGCTCAGATCACCCATAACGTCACCGACATATGCTTCCGGAACGGTAACTGCCAAAGAGCCGATGGGCTCCAGCAGAGTGGGTGCTGCATTGGGCATTGCTTCCTTGAATGCCAGGATGGCAGCCAGCTTAAATGCCATTTCGTTGGAGTCAACAGGGTGGTAAGAGCCATCATACAGGACAGCCTTCAGACCAACCATGGGATAACCTGCCAGGGGACCCTTCTGGACAGCTTCCTGGATACCCTTTTCAACAGCAGGATAGAAGTTCTTGGGAACAGAACCACCGAAGACTTCCTCTGCAAAGATCAGTTCATCCTGCTCCTCCTGGGGCTCGAAACGGACCCAAACATCACCGAACTGGCCGGAGCCGCCGGTCTGCTTCTTATGACGGCCGTGTGCCTGCACGGTCTTCTTGATCTTCTCACGGTAAGCAACCTTTGCGGGGCTCAGAACTGCTTCCACGCCAAAACGGCTCTTCAGCTTCGCCACCAGAACATCCAGCTGCTGATCACCGGTACCGGAAATCACCTGCTGCTTCGTCTCAGCATTGTTTACAAAGCGGAAGGAGGGATCTTCTTCGTTCAGTCTGGTCAGGCCGGCAGCGACCTTTTCTTCCTGGCCCTTGGTCTTGGGGGCAATTGCCATGGAGTAGCAGGCAGGTGCGTAGGGCAGACCCTTCAGGCTGACCACCTTACGGGGATCACACAGGGTATCGCCGGTCTTGACCTTGTCCATCTTGCCGATGGCACCGATGTCACCGCAGGAAAGCTCCTTGACCTCGCTGGCCTTCTTGCCGCACATGCTGTACAGACGGCCCAGCTTCTCGGTCTCACCGGTACGGGCATTGACCAGAGGTGTATCGGAAGTGATCGTGCCGGAGAGGACCTTGATGAAGGAGTACTTGCCGTACTGGTCGGAAACGGTCTTCCACACGAATGCAGAGGGAACGCCACCGGGAGATACCACGAACTCCTCAGTGCTGCCGTCTGCCAGGGTTGCCTTATGATAGTTGCCCTCAACGGGGTTGGGCAGCAGGTCGATAATGTGGTCCATCAGCATGAGGCTGCCCAGACAGTTATAGCCGGAGCCGCACAGCACGGGATACAGTGTATGATCCAGAACGCCCTTGTGCATGCCCTTGATCATTTCGGCATAGGTGAAGTCCTCACCGCCGAAGAACTTATCCATAAACTCTTCGCTGGTTTCCGCGACAGATTCCTTCAGCGCGTCATTGAACTCTGTGATCACATCTTCCTTGCCTTCGGGAACTTCGATCTCCACGCGCTTCAGATTCTGCATCTCGTATGCGCGCTTATTCAGAACATCGATGATACCGGTAACCTTGCGGTTGGCATCCCAAATGGGAACAACAACGGGAGCGACCTTGTTGCCATACTTTTCACGCAGGGCATTGAAGGTTGCGTTGTAGTCGGAGTTTTCCTCGTCCACCTTGGAGATGTAGATAAAGCGGGGCATATTACGCTCTTCGCAGTACTTCCATGCCTTCTCAAAGCCGACAGTGATGCCGTCCTTTGCGGAGCAAACCAGGATCGCAGCGTCTGCAGCGCGCAGAGCCTCAACAACTGCACCGGAGAAGTCAAAGCCGCCAGGAGCGTCCAGCAGGTTGATCTTAATGCCCTTGTACTCCAGGGGCACAACAGCGGTGGAAATAGAAATATTGCGGCGGATCTCTTCCGGATCATAGTCGCAAACGGTATTTCCGTCAGCGTTTTTGCCGATGCGGTCGATGACACCGGTCATATAAAGCAAGCTCTCTGCCAGGGCAGACTTACCGCTGCCGCTGTGGCCAAGAAGGCAAATGTTTCGAATAGAATTAGCTGTGTACATATGTAATGAATCTCCTTTCGGGAAGGCTTCTACCCTCCATTGGTCATGCGCAGTGCAAAGCACCACAATAAAGACATTATACACGAAAGCCTACCAGATTTCAATGCCTAATTTGTCAAATTTGCAAATTGGTGCAAACCACTGAAAAACACTTGTCTGCCAAGTGCATACGGCCCATTCTGCCTGCGTTTTTTCAAAAAACATCTTTTTTCGTTTTTTGTATTTACAACATCCCGGCAATCATATAAAATAAAGGCAATCCCTTTGCAAAGGAGGTCCTTACCTGTCAGTCTGTTTGAAACGATCACTGCCGATACTTATCTACTATGAGGTGAAACTATGACCATTTCATTGGGAGAATTTCTTCCCCAACTGATCAGCAATCCTGCGCTGCTCATTACCGTGACGCTTATTTTAGGTGTCATTCTCGTAAACGGCTGGACCGATGCGCCCAATGCCATCGCCACCTGTGTATCCACCAAGTCCATCTCTCCCAAGGCCGCTATTTTGATGGCTGCCGTGTTTAATTTCCTGGGAGTGCTGGTGATGACCATGGTCAATGCCAATGTTGCTGCCACCATCTATAACATGGTGGACTTTGGCGGTAACTCCCACGAGGCTTTGGTCGCTTTGTGTGCTGCCCTGTTTGCCATCGTTCTGTGGGCAACTGCCGCCTGGTGGTTTGGCATTCCCACCAGCGAAAGCCACGCTCTGATCGCCGGCATCTCCGGTGCTGCCATTGCCTTGCACAACGGCTTTTCCGGCATCAACGGGAACGAGTGGATCAAGGTCATTTACGGCTTGGGTATGTCCACCCTCCTGGGCTTCGGCCTCGGCTGGCTCACCGTAAAGGCTGTGGAGCTGATCTGCAAAAAGATGGACCGCCGCAAGACCCAGGGGTTCTTCAAGGGCGGCCAGATCGCAGGCGGTGCTGCAATGGCCTTTATGCACGGTGCGCAGGACGGCCAGAAATTCATGGGCGTATTTATGCTGGGTGTCTTTTTGGTAAAGGGCCAATCCAATGTAACGGATTTTGAGATCCCCATCTGGCTGATGGTGCTTTGCAGCGCGGTTATGGGCCTGGGCACCTCCATTGGCGGTTACCGCATTATCAAGGCGGTGGGCATGGACATGGTAAAGCTGGAAAAGTATCAGGGCTTTGCCGCAGATTTGGCCGGTGCCGGCTGTCTGCTGCTGTCCTCGGTCACCGGTGTCCCCGTATCCACCACCCATACCAAAACCGTTGCCATCATGGGCGTAGGCGCTGCACGGCGGCTGTCCAATGTGAACTGGGGCGTTGTAAAAGAAATGGCGCTGACCTGGGTCCTTACCTTCCCGGGCTGCGGTATCATCGGATATCTGATGGCAAAATTATTTATGTGGTTGTTTTAAAGGTTGAAAGGAGAAGTAATCATGGCAAAAAAAGATAACAATTATTATTTTGAAGCATTTGTAAAAGGAATTTCCTACGCTAACGATGCCGTAGCTCTTTTGCAGGATATTTTTGATAATTTCAACGCTAAAGACAGTAAATTCCTGCTCGATAAAATGCATACCATTGAACACACGGCAGACGGCGTAAAGCATGAAATGATGGAACGTCTGGTAAAGGAATTCCTCCCTCCGATTGAACGGGAAGATATCGTAGAACTGGCTCACACCATCGACGAAGTATGCGATTTAATCGAAGATGTCGTTTTAAGAATTTATATGTACAATATTAAAGAATTACGCCCGGATGTTAAGGATTTTGCAAAGCTCATTGCACGCTGCTGCGCAGACCTGAAGGAAATGTCCGTAGAACTTCCAAACTACCGCAAATCTGTTTCCTTAATCGAAAAGATTAAAGAAGTTAACAGCTGGGAAGAAGAAGGCGACCGTTTATATATGGAGGCTACCCGCCGCCTGTATTCCGAAGAAAAAGACCCGGTTGCCGTATTTGCATGGACCAACATTTACGACCGTCTGGAAAAATGCTGTGACGGCTGTGAAAAGGTAGCAGATACCGTGGAACTGATTATTTTAAAGAATAGCTGAAAAACACAAAGGAGCCGGTGTAAAAACCGACTCCTCTTTCTTTTAGCCCAGTTCTCCCGGAATATCATGCAGCAGTACTTCCACTTCTGCATCGGTC
>JAZSER010000081.1:0-100653 GCA_045531815.1 Faecousia sp.
CCAAACATAATCATACCTCCATTGTTATGATGATATTATATGCCGACTTGTGTAGGTCATACGGCAAGGTCGGCACTTGCCGAGCCTAGTACGCGTTTTTGCTGATCAGCTTATTCTTGCTTACTGTCTGTATTATAAGCCTTCGGAGACCAAAATGTGTGACGAAATTGTAAATTTTAGCACTCTCAGCGTTAGAGTGCTAAAATCGTATATGTACAAAAGGTTATAAGGCAATTCTTAATTGCACCCACAGTCAAACTATGTTGTCATCCACATCACCCACTCCTGGGGCGGTGCAGCGCAGTATGTCAACAAGGCAAAACGGCAAGACAAGTGTATTACTAATATCAATATTTGGAGCGTAAAGAAACCACATCTCACAGCGATTGGTGAGACGTGGTTTGCTTTTATGGTGGCTTTTTGTGAGGATGATTACAAATAAATATCGGTTCTTTACCGCTGTCTTTTATGAATACTTATGTTTTATTTCGTCCCACCTTGGGATTATTAGCTCTTCTCCATAGTAGTTTTTATAGCTTTGCTTTAATTGAAATTTCCAATTACTTGCTTTTGCTCTTGTTGCTTGGTAATCAAACAAGGTTTGTTCATAAGCAGAGAGGAAATCCAACCTACTTTCGAAGCATTTGAATCGGGCTCTGCGCGAGTACCATGTGCCAGGCCTTACTTTCTTGATCACTGACTTATCCTCAGTTCCTTGAACCTTTAGCGGCCATTCACCGCTTGTGGCAGCCAATTGCCATATTTTCTTCAGCCATACATCTTTAACTTTGATATCTCCTGTTGTTTCATCCATTTCATATCCAAAAATAAGACAATCTAAATCTAACAAGTATGGCCTGTGTATGAGCTCCTCAGCAAATCCTACAAAATCAGCAAGGTCAAAAGCGGGGCTTTTTTCTCTGTTAAAAGCTTTAACCTCTAATAAATTATGCTTTTGATCGTCGGGGGTCAGGTATAAATCTGGTTTAGATTGAGTGTTCGCATTGAATTTAAAGTCCACATTGTTTTGCTTTAACCACTCGTTAACCCAGTTTTCTATCGCACCACCAACAATGTCCTTGCTTGTTACAATAACCGTAATTTCACAGAGATTAAAAGATATCTGTCCTGTTGCCGTTTTAATGCCATCCCTATTGATCAAAGTCTCGTATATCTCTTGAGCGGTCATTCTTATTTTATCTGCCATCTCTATTGCTCCTTATAATGTAATTCTTACTTAACGCACATAGGTTTTCATGATGTTTTCTGCAATTCTTCGTATTACCGGCACTACAACGCTATTACCACATTGCTTGTATGCACTTGACATGGAGATGTTTGGGAAACGAAAATCTACCGGAAATCCCTGGAGTGCTAGGCATTCATATGGAGTTATTCTTCTGATACCGTAGTCATCTTGAATAATGGGAATGCGCTCCGGATGATCACCCATGCTAGCGACCAATGTTGGACAGACGCGGTGCATTGAATAGTTCTTATTTGACTCACGGTATTGGCACAAGGCAAATCTATCAGCTGCAAATTTGGCTATTAGGTCTTTGCTTACATTGCTCTTGTCGAGATAATACATCGGATCGTGCTTTTGTGCCCTGTATAAAACATCATTTAGCTTCCTGGTGCGCTTAATTGGTTCAGGAAAAGTGAAGCGATCGCACATTTCTTGATCAAGAAAAGCAACGATGAAGATTCTAGTTCTATGCTGCGGAACGTTGCCATAATCAATTGCATCAATAACACGATATTTGAGGGTGTACCCATATGGGACTAGTGCGTTATATACAGCAAGGAACGTTTTTCCATCATCGTGCTCTAATAGATTTGCAACGTTTTCAAGGAAAACAAACTTCGGTTGCTTGGCCTGAACGATGCGTGTAATTTCGAAGAACAGTTGACCTCTTGGGTCTTCAAACCCTTTTTGTTTTCCCAGAACGGAAAACGGTTGACACGGGAAACCTGCAACTAATACATCGAAATTGGGAATATCATCAGTACTAACTTCTCTAATATCCTTTTCTACCAAGAAGTCTGTTCCAAAGTTGTATTTATATGTTCTAGCTGCATCTTTATCAAACTCATTTGCCCATACGATCTGAAATCCAGCTTGGATAAAGCCTAGATCTATTCCGCCTATTCCACTAAACAAGCTACAAACTCTTAATTTATCTTGAGAAGATTGGATGTCAAAACATTGTTCCGACATGTTTACCACGCACCTTGCATTATAGAGATCAACTATGATGTAATTATGATAACAGATTACATAGGTAAATTCAAGAAAACTACCGAATTTGGTCACATATGCATTTTTGATAGTTGACAAATTTTGTGTTTTGGTCCCTGAAAAAAGAGCTGTTTTTTGAAAAATAGAGTTGAAAAATCAAAAACTATATGATAGAGTATAGGAAGAAATGAGGTGGTTGCTTTGCATGGTGGAAAGAGAGAAAACGCCGGCAGAAAAGCAGTTCTTGAGAGCGAAAAGAAAGTTGGTTGCCAGATCTATTTAACTCCAGTACAGAGAGAAGAAATTGAGCAATATGCAATTGGTAACTCTTTCTCCGAAAAGTGTGTTTCATTGATCACAAAGCAACTTGAAATTGAACGAGTGAAAGCAAAACGAACAGTTCGTGTGATTGACTTATTCGCAGGCCTGGGTGGTATCCGCCTTGGTATGAAAAAGGGTTTTGAAGCACATGGATACAATGTAGAATGTGTCTTTTCTTCCGAAATTAAGGATTATGCAATCAAGGCATATAAGAATTATTTTGGAGAAGAGAAGATATATGGAGATATAACAAAGATTGCCAGTAGCGATATCCCTGACTTCGACTTTTTACTCGCGGGCTTCCCTTGTCAGCCGTTCTCTTCAGCGGGCAAACAACTTGGCTTTTCAGATACTAGAGGCACACTGTTTTTTGAGATTGAGAGAATCTTAAAGGATAAAAAGCCTTATGGATTCTTGCTAGAGAATGTAGAAGGTCTGATCAACCATGATAAGGGCAACACCCTAAAGGTGATTCTTCAGCATTTAAGAGCATTAGGATACACGGTGAATCATAAGCTAATTGATTCTCAATTCTTTGGACTTCCTCAGAGCAGAAAAAGAGTATACATAGTCGGTATGTTCAATAAGGAAATTTCTCTAGAGAACTTCCCTGTGGAAACTGCAACGCTTTCTGATATCATGGAATATGGGCAGCCTACGGTTGATAGCCATTTTACTAGATGCCTCCTGGAGCATTATTCCCTAGATGAAATTCAAGGAAAGGCTATCAAGGATAAGCGAGGCGGCAAAGACAACATTCATTCTTGGGAGATCGAGCTGAAAGGTGCAACATCTAAGAAACAGCGTGATCTGCTGAACAGGCTCCTTAAAGAACGCAGAAAGAAAATGTGGGCTGAAGAGATTGGCATCAAGTGGATGGACGGAATGCCGCTGACTTTGGCGCAGATTAGAACGTTCTATGATGATCCTGAGCTTGAAGAAATGCTGGAAGATCTGGTAACAAAAGGATACTTGGTTTTGGAGCATCCGCGTGAGCAGATTAACGGTGTACGAGTGCCAGATCCAACAAAGCCGAAGGGCTATAACATTGTTTCTGGTAAGCTTTCGTTTGAGTTCTCTACGATTCTTGCACCAGATGAGTTAGTTCCTACATTGGTAGCTATGGATGCTAACAAGATGGGAGTTGTAGATGGTGAGGGTATAAGACAGCTTACCATTCGTGAATGCCAGAGACTTTGCGGATATGATGATGACTACGATCTTTCTATCATAAAAGAAAAAGATGCATACGACCTATTGGGCAACACAGTTTGTGTTCCGGTTATTGCGGCAATCGCTGAACGTATGGCAAAAAAATATAAGGACGGAGTTTAATACTCCGTCCTTTTACTTTACAGTTCAACAGACCGAATGCCCTGCACTGTTAGAGCTGTTCCAAAATACTCGTTGTAGCCATCCAAAACAGTCTGTAACCACTCATTAACCTCGCGTGTGTTGTTTACAACATTCAACTGAGTTTGATACAAAGCCTTGAGAAGCTTCTCAAGGGATCCGAAAGCGGGGAATGCGGCACGATCACTGTACCAGGTGATGGGCCGAATATTAACGATCTGGCCGAGCTTTCGCTGACACTTCAGTGCGTAGTTTTCGGCAGGACCGGTGATTTCCCATACCTTTTTGCACCAGTAATCGAGAATCGTGATATCGCCCTCTTCATTCATATCATATTTGAAAATGATGTAATCAGAGTTAAGACGGTAAGGCTTCTCGGCGATGGAGCTGATATAACTTCTGTAGTTTGCAACATCAAAGTTGGCAGAACCATAGAAACTTTTCATCTCACAAAGATCTTCATCATCGGTTTCGCTGAAATACAGGTCAGGGAAAGTCTGACCTCTGTTGGGGCGGAAGTAGATATCTCTACTTTTCAAAAATGCGTAAAGCCATTCCTGCAGAGAATTACCAACAGTGTCTCGCTGCTTTAATTTTACAGGGAAACCGTTAAAAGAAATCTCGATTTTACCAACAGATTGCTTGATGTTGGCCTCGTCCAAAAGCTGAATTACTTCAGGAGCAGTAATAAATCTTGGCATTGTAATCACCTCACAATATATTCTATCAGAAATATAGAACAGTAGCAAGTGCTTTTTCTAACATCAAAACTATAGGGACTGAAGACAAGGAGATATGTAGTAGATGTAGAATTTGTTCGGTAGAGTTTGACGACTCAGCCAAGATAATCTTCAAAAAACATATTTCTAGGTTGCCCGCAAATATTAGGCGGAAAAAGTTGTAACAGCTCGGGTTTTGTGTTATAATTACGAAAATATCAGTTTGAATTTATGCAAAGGAGAAGGCTAAATAAATGGCTCTGAAAAATAAGCTGTCAATTTATTTGATCAAGGATGAGTTCGGTGGAGATGACAACTTAATCCTGAAGCCAGGAAGAGAACTGCTGGCAGAGATTGAAGGAGTGGGGAAGGTATATTATAACCCGTCGCAGACTTCACAACCAGCATGGATTAACTCCTTCTTTTGTGGCCGGTTAGGTGACGCGTCTATTTTTACATCAAATGCAAGAGCGGTGCTTTTAGCAAGAGTAACTCCAGAAGGGAGTGCGGAAAAAACCTTTGCTATTACTATGGGTTATGGTAAGTTTATGCTTGCGGATGATGTTATTGAGGATGACTTTGGACTGAAGGTTGTTATGAATACCATTACCCCCAATAGTCTTAGAAGAATTAACAAAACCAATATTGGCGGCAATCAGAAAACCAGCAACGAGCAGTTGCCACTGGAATCTGATATTGATGACTTTGGGTTTGACATCGATCGCGATCTGATCAGTACCATAACCGGACATTCGGATGATGAAGATTATGCAAGCGGTATCATGACGGGCAGCGATCTGCTTAGTCTTACGGCTGAAGTCGATGTGAATAATTTGTCTGGTTTTCTCCGTGCTACATATAATCGCTATATATCTACCGAGTATAAGAATTACTTTCCATGGATTGATCATATCAGAAGAGTAAAGGATTCCAGACTGATTAATGCGCTTGACGGAGAGATTATTAATTTAATTAATATAGGATCGCCCAAAGTCTGGATGGCTGTTCCGGAAGTAATCCAATGGGAACACGTTGCGGGATTTAAGTATGCGGGAAGAGAAATATATGATGATATTGTGATTGACACACTGAAATCATCTTTCCGTGAAGGACTATCTCATATTGACCAGCTGAAAGGAAAAACCGTTACCGCGATCCGCGCAGATAATGGGGATACGTATGCAAGCTGGACGGCATACAAATGCTTGTATGGTGAAGTAGAGCTTAACGGGAAAGCATACTGTGTGAATAATGGCAGATGGTTCTGTATTGATAGAGATTTCGTTAATCAGATAAACACAGAGTATGATACGATGCCTGTGTCTGAAAGAAACTTCTTGGAGCATTCTGCGACCCATAAAAAAGAAAATGATTATACGGTTGCATTTGTGGCATCTGATCCGGAGCATCTGCTCTGTATGGATGCAAAGTTAATATACTACGGTGGTGGGCAAAGCAAGGTGGAACTTTGTGATGTGCTTACCACAGATAATACTTACATTCATATTAAGCCCTATTCTAGTTCGTCAACGTTAAGCCACCTGTTTAACCAGGCAGTCGTTTCTACAGAACTGATATTAGGCGATCCGGTGTTTGTTGGAAAAGCAAATGAGAGGATCAGGGAAAATACGGACAATCCTGAGTTTCTTCTTAATAGCAATGGCGAAAGACCAACGGTCATTCTGGCGATTATTTCGGAGGACGATAGCCAAAGGCCGCAAATTCCATTCTTTAGCAAAGTTGCATTAAGATATACAAGACGCAGACTCGAAACGGATGGGTGTAGGGTGTATATCAAAAACATCAAAAAAGCACAATAGGTACTTCTATGAAAGGACAGAAAAGCATATAAAGAAGGGGGCAAATATGTGCGAAGATAGAAAATGGATAGATGAATTGCTGGATGCGTTTTCGAACGGCAATTTGCCTGAAGATGCAATCCAGTTGTGCGTTGAGCATATGAATAGGAATCACAGGCGATTGTATAAGTATTATGACCTTGGCTCAGAATATACGTTGCCAAATTTAGAGTTGTTTGCAAACTACTACAACGATCCAACAAAGTTTAATGATCCGTTTGACTGTAATATTGGACTATCTCTTGACCAATTATTTAGACTTGCTCTGCCAATCGCATTGCGACGGTTGTATCCTTTCTGGAGCGACGGTATGGTGGATGTTGTAACATCAATTTCCTTAAATAATATAGAAATTGATGCTGATGAAAAGAATAAGGAAAACGTTATTAACGAGTGCCGGATGCTCCCTGAATTCAGGGCGATGGAGGAATCAGTACAAAAAGGAAATCCGGTTGAAGACTTAAAAATAGCTCAGCTGCTATGTGAAAACCCTGCAATACTTAAAAGTATTCTTATACATTCAACAGAACTTCCAGTCAATCTTACTGAAGATGAGGCGGAGCAGTTGGCAGCGTTTACATCTGATTTGATGATAAAAATGAGTGAAGTATCAGGGTTGAATGGTGTAGAAGACGAAGCAATTCTGAAAAAGGTGTTTGGTTTCTTTGATAATAAACACGGAATTATGGAACGCATAATTGAAGCGGCAGGGTTGCTTGGTGTGAATATCGATGACAATGTTATTGAGAAACTGAGGGAACAATGTAATGATCGGATTGCGGAAGTACATAAAGGCGTCGGTCGTGCGGTTGGAATAGCATGTTTCGCTCAAAGATGGAACAATGTTCTAATGTGGTCGCATTATGCCAATAAGCATACTGGCATATGCGTAGAGTATGACTTTGATATGCCATTTGATACGGCTTCTAATTCGTTGTTGTTGCCAGTAGAGTATACATCGATGCGTCCTCTTTTGCCGATTGAGAAATTAGGTGTCATAGAGGATGGCGAGCTAAAAGTAAATGACGCAGAAATTGCCTCGCTCTTTTCTCAAGTGTTAAAAGCCCTCATTACTAAAAGTGAAATTTGGGAATATGAACAAGAGTGGAGACATATTGTTTTTGTAAAAGACCAGGAGAAACGTTTAGTTAGCCTGCCGATTATTAGTAAGATAATAATGGGCGTTAATATATCGGACGAAAATAAAAAGATGATTACTGGATTTGCAGATATGCATAGCATTCCTCTGTATCAGGCCCGGCTGAAAGAAGACCGATATGAGATGGTATGGAAAAGGGTATGTTAATATACCCACATACTCCACATCAAAGTTTGCATTAGTATGATAAACCGCTAGTTTTCACCTAGGAAACTAGCGGTTTTGTTTATTAAAAAAGTCTGAGGTTCAAAAATAGAATTTTCGGGACTTATAATATAAGGAAAGGGGGCGTGACCTCTTGAACGCGTATGAACGTGATTCAAGAGGTCAGTACAAAAATCATGGGTAAAAAAGCATACTAGACGGACAGGACGGGCCAGGCGGGCAGCACGGGCAGCGTATTTGGGAGAAAAATCGACCCCGACATGAGTCGTAACGAATTCATAACGAATTAATTCGTTACGAAAGTGCTTCGCGGTTGGCTGTGGCTATTTCGGGGCAGGTTTGGGAAATGACGAGTTTTGAGGTGAAAATATGGTTTTATAAACGAAAAAGTTCCGGAAACGGCGAGTTTCCGGAACTAAGCTTGGTGGAGATAAGCGGGATCGAACCGCTGACCTCTTGAATGCCATTCAAGCGCTCTCCCAGCTGAGCTATACCCCCATATTGCGTCCGCTATTGCAGACAGCTTTTGTATTATAACTGGGAGCGCGGGATTTGTCAAGGGTATTTTTTCTTTTTCTTCAAATAGATGTGCCTCGGCTGCATATTGCAGAAAAACATCATTCCAACAGCAAGCTTAGCAGATTTACATCCGTCAGGGCAGGTTCGCAGTATGCGCTGTCCAAAATTGCATCCACATTTTCCGCAGCGTTCTCTATTTCCTTGGAAAACAGCTGCGCTGTCTGCGCGACAGGCCCACCCAGCAAATGCACCAACAAGCACGACGCAATCACCAGCTTCGCTCTGCATACGATGTCGTAATCCGAAATTGCCTGCAGCCAATACCGCTGGATCAAATATGCTGCCATTTGCCGCAGCTGCGGTTGCCAAGGGGCTGCGCAAAGCGGCTGCTCCAGCAGATCGCGCCATTGTGGTGTCAGGATTTCCAGGCCACGGAAAAATGCCCGCAGCGCTTCTCCATCGCCAGCTCCCGCGTAAGACATGGCCTCGTTTAGAAGCCGGCGGGCATCGAATGTCTCTTCCGGCCCTCCATCTATGACCGCCTGCACACTATGGCTGTACATCAGGATCACAGCCAGCGCTTCCGGAACACCGAAGGAATCCTCAGCCAGCAAAGAAATCACCGTTTCTCTGCTTTTGCGCAGAATGTCCATGGTTTCCGGATCGTATTGCGCCTCTTCCAAGCCGACTTCCTCCTCCGCCTGCAGAGTCTGCACCGGCGATGTCAGAATCAGACGGGCCGCTTCCGGGCAGGAAAGCTCCAGCCCCAATTCCGCAAACAAATCATAGTCATGTCGCAGCCGGGGGTATTCCCGGCAAGTCTTGCAAAGGGCATCGTGTCCCAGCTCAGATTGGATCTGACACAGCCCATCCTGCCGCCACATAGGGCATCTTCCCTCTTCGATTGTCATGACCGTACTGCCGTCTTCCTCGGCCAGGACCTGTCTTAGCCGGTCTCCCAAGGGGCCGGGCAAGGCCCGATAATAGCGGGCGCTTTCTGCATCCACATCCACAGTCCATTCTTTGCAGCAGCTGTCAGGACAATCGGAAGCAATGCACTGAAAGCGCTTATAATATGCCGGAAAAAATATCTTCATAAGATCGCCTTCTTTGTAAAAAACGGGAAAGCCGTGGCAGCTTTCCCGTTATCATTATTCCTCGGGACGGATCGCATACATTGCGTTCACCGCATCCTGAAGCTGTTGCCTGGATGCCCGGAGCTGGTCGTCCACCTGGCGCACCACCGCCTCCATGCCGTTGGCCGCTTCCTCGACCTTCAGGGTCGCATCCGCCAGCACCGCATTGGCCTGGGCATAGATCTGTGCCGCACGGTCCTGGGCGAGTCTCTCTGCCCGCTCCGCCCGCCGGTATGCCTCCAGCTCGTCACTGGTCTTCACCGGAGCTGCCTGCCGGGCATTTTCCAGTTCTTCTTCCAAGGCTGCGCACTTTTCCTGTGCCGCTTCCAGCTGTGCCTGAAGAACATCGCAAGAGGTAGACTTTGCTTGCGCCAAGGCCTCATTCGCGGTCTGCAGCTGTGTCTTCAGTTGCTCCAGTTCAGAATTGTGCTTGTTGTTCATATATTCAATATAGTGCACAACATCCTCGCGATTAAAACCGCCCAGTGCACTTCGGAAATTCTGAATTCCGGTCATATAACGACCTCCCGTGTGGTTTTTAGGGATTATATCACGATTTCCGGATAAAAACAATGGTTTTCTTAAAAAATCAGCGAAATGCGCCGCTGGCAGCTACTGGCGCAGCAACGAAAAGCAAAAAACAAACCCCGCTGCCGCAAAAAGTTGGCATAATCCCCCTTTACAAACCGAAAAAATCCTGCTATAATAAGCAAGCTGTCAAGCAAATGCGCCGGTGGCTCAATGGATAGAGCATCGGATTCCGGTTCCGAGGGTTGGGGGTTCGAGTCCCTTCCGGCGTACCAAAAATTCCAGATACCCATTTGGGTATCTGGAATTTTTTGTCGCCAAAGGGACTCGAAAGGGCGGCACCAGTGCGCACACTGGTGTAAAAATTGAGAGCTGGCGAGCAATTTTTAGCCCGTGGGAGAGTCCATGGAAGAAAGACGACATCCCGTAGGGGTGTTGGCTTTCTTCTATTTTGTTTAAGGAAAATGCCGCGGATGAGCGTTGCCGCCGCCAGCTAGATGGCGACGATCCTCTATTTTCTTCCGCATACTTGCGGAAGAAAATGCAAACGAGTCCCTTCCGGCGTACGCCGCCCTCCGGGCGGCAAATTTTTGTTGGTTCTCATATAAAAAAGTGCTAAACTGATTAAGCCAAACTAACTTAATAGATGTGAAATTGGGTGTATTTTTCTGTTTCGGGGATAAATACGCCGATTTTAGCATACACAAATAATGTGAATTTGATAAAAATGCAAATTCCATCATTGTTTGTGTGTGCTTGTGCACCCATTTCACATTGAGTTAGTTTGGCGACTATCGGAGTTTGCGTTTTTTGTGCGGTTACTTCGGTAGCCGCACTTTTTATTTTGGGAGGAGGTAAAGTTTAATATTAGCTTCAACCTGACAATCCACAAAAATAAATAAATTGAAGGAGTTTGACAATATGAAACTAACAAAAAGAAGCGTCACAAACAACGGTCCGCTCTGCATAGGAATGCCCCTGCTGTTTTTGGTTTCTACTACTTTTTTGATTCTTGGCAAGAAGTGGAAACAAGGAGTGTAACTTGGAGGATAAATAATGCAACTGGGAAATAAATTAAAGAGATATTTTGCGGTACTTTTAATGGTAACCTTGCTTGCGGGTTGCGGCGCAGATGCGCAGGAGCAGCCAGGTGTTGGCGCGCAAACAGAACCGCTGTGCCAGCCGGATATTACTGAATCTGCTGAGACCGAAACGGAAAGCAAAAATGTGGAATCCAATTTTGCATTGCAGTCCCCCAGCGGAGAAACGGAATCCTTTGCCAATTACCGTGTAACACTAACGGAAGCGGTGACTTTTGAGGCAGATTATTCCCTTTCTACAATCTACGGTGTTCTCGTGGATTATGCCAAACGCGATGGGCTGACGGCGTATACGATTTTTTCTTTTGACGGCCAGGATAAACTGGGCGAACCTGTTCATGCCTATACCAATTGCGGCAACGGGGTCGTAATTACCACGGTCTATACTCCTGCCGGCCCTGTTCGTAAACTTGTGAATGTAAATACCGGGGAGGTGTACTTAGCTGATGATGCTGCAACGATCAGCAAAGTTAACGACCGGTTCTATTATGTGACCTACATTACGGAAGAAACGGATAATGAGGATGAATGCTTTGTCTATGCCACGAAGGTGGATGACAATGTGCAGATGCACACATCCCTCAATTTGCCCGCCGAGGGTGAGGTTATGTACAAAGGTTACGCAAAGATATTTGACTTGCAGACGGGACAGTTCGTGAAAGGTTTGCGCATCGAGGATCGAGAAACTGAGGCGCAAGGCTACAAGAACACCTTGTGTTTGCATAGCGATACCGGTTGGTCGTTCTATAGTGCTGATGGCAGCTTGTTGGCTGAAAAAATGACCAATGTGCTCTTTGGCGAAGAACTTATTATCAGACAGATTCGTGAAGGCTGTGAGATCTATGATGCTGATCTTAATAAAGTAAGCTTTTTGGAGGGCGCGGAATACATAGGAGGCACCAATGGTCGGTGTAGCGATCGCTATTTCGAGTACAAGGAAAATGACCGTGTTGGTGTTATGAAGATTACCGGAGAGAAGCTTACAGAGCCGGTGTATAAATATGCGATTGAAGCATACGGTGATTATATCGTTTGCAAAAACGATGATGAAACAGTAACGATTGTCTACGGTGACGGCAGTGTTGTGGTTCCCGGAGGAGCTTATAAAAACGCCAAGATAACCGACAATTTGCCGGCAATCTATTTGAACAGTAGTGAACAGTATACTTATTGGTTTGGTGGAACACTTCTAGAGAATGTAACGATAAACACCGATTTGGTTGCTAAGCGTAATCCGAATGAGTTTCTGATCTATAGCACTGGAGAATGGACGGAATTTGAAAATGCTAAAGTATTGTCCAATGGACTCTTGCGCACGGAGGAAGGCATAGTAGATGTGTTTACCGGCTCGGTGCTGTTGCCTGGTGAGTTTGAGGCGGTTATGGGAAGTGATGAGTATTTGTATATCTACAATGACGGATTGTGGACGGTATACAGCATTACTTTGACGAAAGGCTAATGGTGGCTAAGATGCTGCGGGACGGATGCCGTTAAGCTGTTTGACCGTTCTTTTGGTTGGAGTTCCAGTTGCAATGCACCCCACCCGGTTGCTGGGTTGCACCCCATTTGCACCCCAGAGGAATCAAAAATGCACCCCAACTAAAAGTGAGGTGCACCCCATTTACGGAACTCTATTAAACCTGAACATTATTCCCAAATAAAAGAGGAGATGCCGTATGGTCAATGTCACTAAGTTAGCGGCATTGGGCCTTTGCCTATCCCAATTTTATATACAGATGAGCAGGAAGAATGAGATGCACTGCGGATACGCGTTTCCGGCAGTGAGGTCTCTTACTTACTGCAATACACCCCGATCGCCTCACAGAGAAACGCAGCAGTGCCCTCTGCGTGTTTATCGATGTTTTGGGTGAATCGCCGGTCCGCAACATACATCTGGCCAAGTCCTGCCAGTATTTCCTTTGTGCAATGATAATAATTCCCGGTAATATGGTTCTGCAGCATGCCCACAAGGTTCTGCGCTTCCGCGGAATCAGGCTCTTTGCCATTTCCCATACACTGGGCAAAGGATGCCATGATTTCGTCCATCCCCTGGGCAAGGGCATTCCACTGTTGCTCAGAGTGATTCTGCGTGCGTTCTGCATACTCCCTGTAGGCATCCGTATTTCCCCATTTTTCTTTGGCTTCCGTCTTATAGGCTTGCATCATCGTTTCCCCCTTCACAGCACTGTCAATTGCTGAAATAAACCGTTTCTTGTAAGAACAAGGCAATTATACCATACGAACGCAAAATGCTCAAGTAGTTCAGGCATTGCGCAGAGCCACAGAGTGTGGTAAAATGTCACCACGATTCTTTTGGAGGAGACAGCGTATTATGGAATTTGCAGCGGCACGAAGCCGGATCATCGAAGATCATATGGGAAAGCTTGTCCATGTGGTGGTTGACCGTCCTGTGGGATATCTCCACGGGGATACGGTGTATCCCATCAACTACGGCTACATTCCGGGGCTTCTTGCAGGCGACGGGGAAGAACAGGATGTCTATATTCTCGGTGTCAGCGAACCGGTTGCAGAATTTGATGGGCAGGTGATCGCGGCGATCTGCAGAAAAAACGATTGCGAGGACAAGCTTGTGGTAGCCCCGGTGGGAAAGGTATATCACCAAGGTCAAATCGCAGAAGCTACTGCCTTTCAGGAACAGTTTTTCGATATCCGCATAATGTCCTGTTTTGAAAAATCCTGCGGGGTGCTGCCCTACCGGACCGTAAATGGACAGCAAGAATTTTTGCTGGTGTATCAAACCGCTTCCAGGTGCTGGAGTCTCCCCAAAGGGCACATAGAACCCGGTGAAACCGATGTACAAACAGCGCTTCGGGAACTTTATGAAGAAACAGGATTGACCGCAAAATTGGACACGACCCAATCTGCATCCATTGAATATCCGATCTCGAGTTTTGCCCAGAAAGAGGTGGTTTTCTTTCTTGGCCAGGTGATTGGAGAGCCCGTCGTACAGGAGGGGGAAATCGAGAAATATCAATGGGTAAGTGCCAATGAATTGGAAGACTACTTATTCCCGGATACTTACAAGGCATGCAAAGCATTGCTCAGCAGCCATTAACCGATCAAAGCGCACCCGGACCAGGGTGTTTCATACAAAAAAGAAGGGATTCTATCCCTTCTTTTTTCTGCGGCTCAGCACTCCCGCAGCTTTCTTACCACCTCATCGCCAACCTGGCTGGTCTTGGCTGTGCCGCCCAGGTCGGGAGTAAGGACTTTCTTTTCTGTGAGGATCTGTTCAATGATGGCGACCAGCCGGTCAGCCCACTGCTGATGTCCGAAGAACTCCAGCATCTGACTTGCAGACCATACCGTTGCCAGGGGATTTGCCTTTTGCTGGCCTGCAATGTCCGGGGCAGATCCGTGGATCGGCTCGAACATGGAAGGATACTTTCTTTCCGGGTTCAGGTTGGCACCGGCTGCCAAGCCCATGCCCCCTGCGATGGCAGCACCCAGGTCGGTGAGAATGTCGCCAAAGAGGTTGGAGGTGACAACCACCTCAAAACGCTTGGGGTCCTTCACCATAAACATACTGGCCGCATCCACAAGGTAGGTGTGGGTCTGCACATCGGGGTACTCCTTTGCCACCTGGGCAAAGATTTGATCCCAGAACACCATGGAATAATTCAGAGCGTTGCCCTTACTGATGCTGGTGAGGCTGCGCTTCTGCGCCCGGGCAACCTCAAAGGCATACCGGATGATCCGTTCGCAGCCATGGCGGGAAAACACACCGTCCTGAATGACCACCTCGTTGGGCTTGCCTTTGAAAAGCCAGCTGCCGCTGCCGGCATATTCTCCTTCGCTGTTCTCTCGGATAAAGAGCATATCGATATCCTCGGCTGCAGCGTCCTTCAACGGGCAGGGCGCACCCTTTAACAGCTTCACCGGGCGAAGGTTTACATACTGATCAAACCCCTTGCGGATGGTCAGCAGCAGATCCCACAGAGAAATATGATCCGGGACACCGGGTGCGCCTACCGCACCAAGGAACACAGCGTCTGCCTTTGCCAGCTGCTCCATGCCGTCCTGGGCCATCATTCTGCCGTTTTGCAAATAGTACTCGCAGCCCCAGGGATAGTGGGTAAACGCAAAGTCAAAGCTGCCGTCCAGCTCCGCCACGGCATTGAGCACCTTCACGCCCTCCCGGATCACCTCCGGGCCGATGCCATCGCCGCCAATCACAGCTACTTTATATGTCTGCATAGTCTGTCCTCCAAAAATAATGATTGCAATTCTCATTATAAAGTTCCATAATATATTTGTAAAATATTATTATTCTTTCATTTGATAGTTTAAAACTATTAAAGGAGGCCACTATGACTCTAGACCAGCTTCGTTACTTCCAGGCAGTATGCAAATATGACGGTGTCAGCCGTGCCGCAGAAGCGCTGAATATCTCCCAGCCATCGGTTTCCAATGCCATTGCAAACCTCGAGAAGGAATTGGGTGTGGAGCTGTTCACCAGGCAGCGCAAAAAGCTCCTGCTGACAGAAGCCGGCAGGCTCTTTTTCGACCAGGCACAGGCACTTCTTACCCAGGCAGAAGACACTCTCCGGACGATGCGGGCTCTTGCCGGGAATACCCGCGTGTTACGACTGGGTGTTCCCCCCATGATCGGCTCGCTGGTACTTCCGGTTTTATACAGAGATCACTTCCGCCTGTATCCCCAGCTAAAGGTGCGGATCGTGGAGGGTGACAGCAGCGCTTTGCGGCGGCTCCTTGCCGAGGATCAGATCGATATGGCTTTTCTTCCCCATACCCACCCCTTCTCCGCAGACTTTTTCGCCCAGCCGGTAACGGAGCTTCAGAATGTGTGCTGTGTCCACAAGTCCCACCCTTTTGCGGCACAGAAATCCCTTCGCCTGGAATCTTTGAAGGATGAGCCATTGGTGCTGTTTCAGAACAGCTTTTTTCAAACAGAGCGCATTATGGATAAATTCTCTCAGCTTTCCATCACGCCCAATATCTTACTGGAGACCGCACAGCTTCACATTGTCCAGAATATGATCGCCTCCAACCTGGCAGTTGGATTCATGTTTGCGTTTCTGACAAAAGCCGCCCCGAACCTTGTGGGCATTCCCCTGGACCCACCCATGAAAACCCAGGTCAGCCTTGTATGGAAGCGCAGCAGCTTCCTCTGTGCCGACAGAAAGAATCTCATTGCATTCATCCAAAGCGCACCGGCAGAGATCTGCAGTGCTGTTTGACGCTCTTTTACCGCAAAAAGATATGTAACGTTTTCCCCCGATCTCAGTCTAATAAGTGAAAGGCGGTGACGGTGTGCTGGACTTTGAAAAGGTGTTTCTTGAAAATAACGGGTTCATATTCCGGTTTCTGATGAAGCTGTGCGGTGACACAGCCCTGGCAGAAGAGCTGACTCAGGAGACCTTTTACCGGGGATATATGAATCTTGCTTCCCTCCGCAGGGAAGAAAAAGTATCCGCCTGGCTGTGCCAAATTGCAAAGAATACATACTTTTCCTGGTTCAGTCAGCAAAAAAGGTATCTTCCGGAACAGCCGTCCCTTACAGACACCGCACCGGACATTGCCGAAGTGTTTGAAGAAAAGGACCTTGCTGACAGGGCTTTTTCCTGCCTGTACGCTTTGGAGGAGCCCTACAAGGAAGTGTTTACCCTTTGCGCCTTCGGTGGGCTTTCCTTAAAGCAGATCAGTGCCATGTTCGGAAAAAGCGAAAGCTGGGCACGGGTCACTTTCTACCGCGCAAAACAAAAATTGATGGAAGGGTTGGGAAAATAAAATGGATTGTGATGTTGTAAAAGATCTGATCCCCCTGTATGTGGATACCTGTTGTTCAGAAAAAAGTGCAGCCCTTGTGGCAGCGCATTTGAAAAGCTGCCCCCAGTGCCGCAGGATGTACGAAAGCATGGGAAGCCCCTGCACTCCCCTGCCGGCAGCTCCCGAAAAAGCATGTCTGCATCCCATCCGCACCTGGAAGGCATCCCTGCTGCAATCTTTCATGCTCTTTGTCTCCTTTGCAGTGATGGCTGTGGGTGTAGTTCTGGAGGGCAACACTCCCACCGGCAAGGAAAACGGCCTGTGGGCTGTGGCGCTGATCGTTCCTGCCAGCGGATATTTGCTGTCTGTTGCCAACTGGTTTTTTGTGCGGCTCTACAAAAACAGGAGGCAATTCTCACTGGGCTCCTGCCTCACCACCGGGGCTTTGACCGCACTGGGATATCTTTGGGCTGCTTTGCATTATGCAGACGCTCTTGCGCTGACGCTTCCTTTTATCCTGCTCAGCCTGGGGCTCAGCACCGTATTTTGCATACTGTCCAAGGTCTTGTCCAGCCGGTATGCGCTTCTTTTGGGAAAGGAGTAAGCCATGTGCAAACGGATTTTCAGCCTGCTTTTGGCAGGGGTTCTGGCATGCACCCTTTCGGGCTGTTCTGCACTTTTGGGAAGCGCTTCCCTTTTATTTCTCGTTGCCATTGGGGATGACCGGACCAGCAAAAGCACCATCACCGCTTTTGTGACGGAGAATGAATCCCAGTTGCTTGCAGCCATCGAAGCGAAGGATTTTTCTTCCTACGAAAACACCGGCTTTATCAAGGAAGTCACATATGATGACACCGTTGTTGACTTCTTCTGCGGTGGTGCCGGGATCGGTTCGGGCACTGCTTACACAGGCTTCTTCTACACCCCGGAGGACGATATGACCGCCATATGGTGCGCCCCCTATTCCGAAGCAGCCCTCTCCCCCAGCGGTGACGGCTTTGCCTGGAGCGAAGGCAAAGGCGATAACCGCTATTACACCGAGCATATCTGCGGCAAGTTCTACTATTACGAAGCATCCTTCTGAGTGTGCCTGTCTTGCAATTTTTTAAGCATCGATTGTATCTTTTCCCAAATTGTGCTATAATGGTCTGCGTCGCAGCGGCCCATTCCGCTCCAAAAAGTGAGAATTGACGCGCTTTTAAAATCTGACGGAGGCTTTGAAGATGACTGACAGACAGAGAATTGAGAGGACTTACGCAAAAATCAAGAAAAAGTACCCCCACATTGACAACAAGGAAGAAATTGATGATCTGGCAATTCGCTACGAAAAGAAATTTTCCTGGCTTTGCTGCCTCGGTCTTCTGGCCGGTGCTGCGCTTTGCTTCCTGCTGGGCTTTCTGATCAACAGCGAGGACTACTCCAGTACGCGCTACCTTCTGATCGTCACCGGCGGATATCAGATTTTCGAAATTTTCCGGGCTCTTTCCAAATACTCCAAAATTGAAAAAATGTATCGTCCCGTTGAGACAGTATCCTATCACGGCATTCTCACCCCTGAGCGCATCTTGAAAGACGGCAAAAAGGTACTGAAAAAATCCGACTCCCGCTTTACCATTGTAAAGCTTCCTCTGTTTGACAAGGAAGACGAGACCGAAGTGGGTGTGGACAACATGACTTACCATGTGCATTCCCTTTACTTCCAGCTGGATGCATACGGCAGCAAGGCTTCTGTGAAAACCGACAGAAGTACATATATGGACGCTGCCATCGGTGCAATGTACTATGTAGTCCTGTCCGGACAAAATGAGATCGCTGCAGCATACCAGGCATCCAACTGGCAGCTTGATCCGTCCTTGCTCAGCCTTTGCACAGAGACCGCCCGGCAGGAAACCATGCAGGAACAGCCCACGCAGCAAAACTATCAGCCCGCTCCCCTGGCACAGAGCAACGAGCCGGAGAAAACCAAGCGGTTATTGCCGATCCTTGCTATGGTGCTGATCGTTGTCAGTTATTTCACCATCATTCTCTTGGGTGTTCCCATCGCCATCGCCGCACTGGTGCTTGCGATCGTAGCATTGACCCAGCAAAGAAGCAAGCTTTCCATTGCAAGCATGATCGTCACGGCAGTGCTGTTTCTTCTGCTTATGGCTTCCGTTCTGTATATGTATATGGGATGATCCCCCAGGCTGCTGTTGCCAGCGAATATTGCCCTTTATGCAAGGAGACGGCACTGCCTTCTCCTTGCCTTTTTTTGCAAAAGCATAAAATAACGGAATTGGACAAATTATACCTTATATTCCTTTTGTGTTCTTTATTTTGTGCTACACAAGCACTGCCGGTGCAAATATTTTCCCCTTAATGTTGCAATACTTTGGCAATCGATAATTTATTACGAATTTAGTTTATCTAGATGTAAAAAATCCATTATTCTTTAAATATGGCATTGTCAAATCGGAAAAAGCTGTTATACTCTGCTTCAAAGGAGTGGATAGTCATGCTTAATCCTTCTGTGTATACCGAACTGGAGATTCTTGCATTCGACCGCATCGCCTTTGCACACAGCCTGATCGCCGATAATTACAGCCATCAGCTGAACAACCAGGGCTACGGCATCTACGGAAAGCCCCCTGTCAACGGTGGGCTTCTGGAAATTGGTTTTGTTGAGCAGAACCCCGTGATCCTTTCCGGTGAGTCCGGAGAATTCCTTTTGGAAGAAAACAGTATTTTTATCATCCCTCCCCGGAGCAGCTTCTCCGTTTCTGTGCAAAACGAGGGCTTACACCGCCACACCTCTGCGGAGTTTTTGATCCGCTGCCGAAGTAAGCAGACAGACACCTGCCCTCCGCCCTCCGGCAAAACGGTCACACTGCCCCTTTATATCCCACCCTCACCGGACAACAGTGAGATCTTCGCATTGATCCGGAACATTGCCTGCGCCAAGACCGCACAGCCGGAGCGCAGCTATTTTGAAGAGTGCGCCGAATTCATGCTGCTGATCCACAAGCTCACCGAGCGGGTCCACAGCATTGATCAGGCAGACACTGTCTCCCCCGGCAACCGCAGACATTGCGCCCGGGCAAAGGCATATGTCTCTCAGAATATTAACCGCAAGCTCACCGTCAGTGATGTGGCCGCTGCCGTTGGCGTCAGCAAGAATTATCTGACCAATGTGTTCAGCAGCAGTGAAGGCGTCACCCTGATGGAGTATATTAACCGCAGCAAGCTGTCTTACATGACCGTGCTGATCCGCCGCTACGGCTATACCCTGGCCCAGGCCGGAAAGCATGTGGGCATGACAGATGTAAACTATATCAGCCGCATCTTCAAGCGATACTACGGCATGACCGTTACAGAGTATAAGCGCAGCTTGGAGCGGCAGGATAAATAATTGGAGGAAAGTATTATGTCCATGTTTGAAGTCCCTATTGATCTGAAGCATTTGGAAAACTCGATCATTGCCTACGAGCAGGAGCCCATTGAAAAGGGCAAGATCCTGTTCTACGGTCACTCTATGTTCACCCGTTGGGGCAGCCCCAAGTACGGCTTCCGTCGGATGGACGAGGATATCCGCATGAAGGACGGCTCCCTGGCCGTGGTCAACCACGGTTTCGGCACCTCCACCTCCGAAGAATTGCTGTATTACTATCCCCGGATGGTCCGCCCCTGGGAGCCCCGGGCACTGGTGCTGATGACCCTTGCCAACGATGGCATGTACGGTATGGGTGTGGAGCAGACTCTGAGCAACCTGTTTAAGATCTGCCACTGGGCAAGAACCGACTTCCCCGGCATCAAGATCTTCCTGGTGGAGCCGCACCCCAATCCCAAGGGTGCTACTTCCACACTGCCCGACAAGTGGAACAGTGCCTTCCACCGCCGGGATCACTTCACTCAGGCCATTAAGCTGTATGCCCAGACCCATGAGGACACCAAGGTGATCACCCTTTGGGATAAGCCCGATTTCTTCCTCACACCGGAGGATGTGGGTGATCCGCACAAGGTCCGGGAGGACATCTTTGCACCGGATCAGGTGCACCTGAACCAGGCAGGCTACGACATTTTCGGACCCATTATCAAGGAAGCCCTGGACGAGCTTCTTTAATCCAGAGGGCAACAAAGGACCAAACCGTCAAAGCCATCTTTGACGATTTGGTCCTTTCCTATTTTTTGAAAGTCAGCAATATCAACACAGCTGCGATCCATAATCCTTTCAAGCAGCTTGCTTCGCAAGGGCTTTGACTTACTGCGCAAACCGAAGGACTACCGTACCTTTGTACGCCGACGCCTTCGGTTTGCTTGTCTTTTGCCCTTTGTTGCCCTCTGTTCGCAACAAAGGACCAAACCGCCATTTAGGGGCGATTTGGTCCTTTTTATCGTTAGTCCTGCTTATAGGGAGGGTCTGCCGGATACAGGCCCTTTAGCTTTTGCATGGAACGGGACACCGCATCCTTGGAATTCTTCCAGGGGGCAGAGGCGTTTCGATAGTCGAATTTGTCCACGAACCAATCCAGGTCCTCCTGAACCCGGGACATATTCTCCTTCATCTGCTTGCTCAGGGTGGCATAGAACCACTGGATCTGTCCGTTAGGCAGCTTCTCCTCCGCTTCCTCCAGCAGCTGCTGCAGATGGTGCATACAGAAGCCTTTTCCCGCTTCTGCCTTATCGCGGAACTGCGCATCCTTGATCAGGTGGAAGTAGGTGGCGTAATAGCGCTTCATGTTATAGTTTACCTTATGGCACAGGAAGCATGTGCTGTTTTTTCTGCGCAGCCACTCCAGCAACGGAAGCTCCTTTTCCGGTTTCTTGGCAAACAGCTTCTTCTTTTCCGGCAGCTCCAGATTGTCCAGCTGCTGCTCCAGCTCCCGGCGCAGCCCGATCATATAGGTCTGCATGATCAGCGCATTTCCCAAAGAGTTTCCGTAATCATACATCTTTTTATAATGCTGCCGGCAGAAGCCCTGCATATCCGTCACGCCCCGGACATCCGGCTCCATATAACTGGCACCGGGTCCCAAAACATAGCGGATGGCCTTCTGCTCCACCTGCCGTTCCAGGTGGCAAAAGGGGCATTCGTCCCCAGCTTCAAAAGCCTCGTTTACCGGTATGGTATCGATTTGTTCCTTCATTCTCTTCACTCCTTTTTTGTATTTTACCACAAATGGCCTCCGGTTGCAATCCCATGAAACACAGGTTATAATAAGCACAGGAATGGAGGGAAAGCCGTGTACAAGTCCTTCAACGCATACTGCAACGAGCAGTTTGGCTGCAAAGTATATAAGCTATCTTTGGACGCAGGCTTCACCTGTCCAAACCGGGACGGCACCCTGGGCACCAGGGGGTGCATCTTTTGCGCAGGGGGCAGCAACGCTTTTGCCGAAAAGTCCTGCGGTTCTCTGGCTGCACAGCTGGAGCAGGCAAAACAGCGGGTGGCAGCCAAAAATAAGCAAGGAAAATACATTGCCTATTTTCAGTCCTTTACCAACACCTACGCCCCGGCGGAGCAGCTGGAAACGCTCTACCGACAGGCCATGGCGCCGGAAGAGATCGTGGGCATTTCCATCGGGACCCGTCCGGACTGCCTGCCGCCGGAGACCCTGCAGCTGCTTGGGAGGCTGAATCGGGAAAAGCCGGTGATGGTGGAGCTGGGGCTGCAGACCGTCCACCCGGAGACGGTTCGCTATATCCGACGGGGCTATGAAAACGAAGTTTACCGCCACGCGGTGAGGCAGCTTACGCAAATGGGCATCCATGTGGTGACCCATATCATCATCGGTCTGCCCGGTGAGAACGAGGAAATGGCGGTGGAGACCACCCGCCAGGCAGTTGCTGCCGGTACGCAGGGCGTCAAATTCCACCTGCTGCATATACTCCGGGGCACTGACTTGGCACAGGACTACGCAGACGGAAAATTCCGCTGTCTGGAGCTTGAGGAATATGCCCGGTGCCTGAAGGCCTGTCTCCAGGTGCTTCCACCGGAGGTGGTGGTCCACCGGATCACAGGCGACGGTGCCAAAAAGGATCTGATCGCACCGGCATGGTCGGCTGACAAAAAGCGTGTCCTGAACTATCTGAATCAATATCTGGCATAATAAAGCGGCAGCCGTTTCGGCTGCCGCTTATCGTTTATTTCGTTCAGGGCTTTTCCGTATAGACGGAGGGAGTGACCTCGTAGGGATTCTCCAGGGCATTGTTGACCGCCTCAATGACGATGGCCTTCTGGCTGTCATTGATGGTGCAGGTGCTGGAGAAGGTGGAAATACCCAGAGATTCGATGGGCTTCCGGGTCAAGGTCGCATAGGTCATGCAGCCGGCGATGACATAACCAAACTCATTCAGGTGCATGGAGTCACGGTTCAGAGTATCCCCAATATAGCTGGAGCGCACATTCTGCACAGCCGTACCGGAGGGGATCACATCCACAAATCTTTCCACCGGCAGCACATGCTCCTTGGTGCAATCCACGATGGTCTGATAGTGGATCATCTGATCGGCGCCCAGGGCTACAAAGGACACCGCATGGGAGTCGCTGGGGAATGCCCAGGTCATGTTCCAAACATAGCGGGCCTTGGGGTTGGTCTTCTTGGAGTCCACATAGTCCATCAATCTGGGAATGTAATCCCCATAGGTGACAGACTGTGCGCCGCCCTCAGCGCTGTGCTGCAGGAAGATGATATCCCACTGCTCATCCTGGATGCCGTACTCCATGGTGATATTTTCCATGATGGCCCAATCTTTGTCGCTGTTTTTCTTGTAGTACCGATAGACCATTTCATTGCGCTCGGCATTCTGCACATGTCTTTTCAGGGTGCACTCTGCCAGGAACAGTCTGCCGATGACGATCTCCTCACAGCCCTGGTCCTTTGCCACCTCATAGAGGAAGTTGGTGGTATTCAGACCGAAGCTACTGGAAATAACCAGCATTTTCAGGGTTTTTCCGTCGCACAGAGGGGTGTCCTTGTCGATCACGACTTCTGCAGGCTCAGTGGTTTCCGGCTGGGACTCCGGGGTCTGCGTCTGACCGCCGCAAGCACACAGCATCAGCACAGTGACAACGCAAAGAAGCAAAGCAATGATTCTTTTCATAAGTACTCTCCTTTAATTGTAGTATATTTGTATTTTATCATTGACGCAATTGGATTTAAAATATATAATAATCATACTTTTCATAACTGCAGGTTATGACACATGAGGTGCCGTTTATGGATCTGAACAAGCTTCACTATTTTTACACCGTAGCAGAGCGTCAGCATATCACCCAGGCTGCCCAGGCGCTTTACATATCCCAGCCCGCCCTTTCCAAGGCAATGAAGCAGCTGGAGCAGGAGCTGGGTGTTCCTCTTTTTTATAAGCAAAAGCGGGGAATCCGTCTGACCGACTTTGGTTTGCATCTGAAAAACCAGCTGACCCCGGTTTTTTCTGTGCTGGACCGTCTCCCCGGTGAGCTGGCGCAGCTGAAAAACGAAACGCTGCACACCGTCAAGCTAAATGTGCTGGTGGCGTCTATCATCACCACAGATGCCATTGCCAGCTACAAGACCCTTCACCCGGAGATCAACTTCCAGGTGGTCCAGCAGGCAGAAGATACAGATTGTCACATTTCCATTACCACCGGTACAGAAATCTGCTCCTTCCCGGAATCCGACCGGCAATGCGTCATTACAGAGGACATTTTTCTTGCCGTTCCCAAAAAAGGAAAATACGCAAGCCTGGAGCGCATCGATCTGCAGGATGTAAAGGACGAATGGTTTATCAGCACCAGCTATGCCCGGTCTTTCCGCAAGATCAGCGACAGCTTCTGCCTGGAGGCAGGCTTCAAGCCCAATGTGACCTTTGAATCGGATTTTCCCAGCGCTGTGCGAAATCTCATCAGTGCCGGTGCAGGTATTGGCTTCTGGCCTGCCTTTTCCTTTGGCAGACCCTCTGCGGATATGCAGCTTCTGCAGATCCAAAAGCCCCTTTGCCAGCGCAAGCTGGTGATCCGCCTGCATAAGTGCAGCCCCGCCTCCGACGCAGCCGGTGATTTTTATGCATACCTGGTGGATTATCTCCAGGAAAAAGCAAAATAAAAATCGGGGCGCTGCAGATCGCAGCGCCCCATTGCCGGAAGCAGCTTCCGGCATACAAAGAGGAAAGAAAATGAAGAAGCGTTTCTAATCAAGAAAGTCTGCGGGGTCTATCAGCGCTCCATTGCAGCTGACGCTGAAATGGACATGGTCACCGATCCCGTTTTCCAGCATCGCAGTGCTGCCCACATAGCCGATGGTCTGTCCCATTTTCACCGTATCGCCAGAGGCTACGGTAACCTCCTGGTCCAGGCTGGAATACTTTGTAGTATACTCCCCCTGGTGACGGATCACCACGGTCATGCCCATGGTGTCATCCTCATAGACCGTGTAGACCGTGCCGTCGGCAGCTGCGGTGACCGGTGTGCCTGCCTCTGCAGCAATATCCATGCCGTCATGGACCCGCCAGTCTCTGGTAGTCTGGTTATAGGTCAGCGCGTCCATGGAATACTGGGCCAACACCTCACCGGACACAGGCTTTTTTGTGCCGGCTGGCTTCTGCTGCGGTGCAGGCTGAGTGACAGGCTCGGTCTGATCCTGCGTAGGTGCAGGGTCTTTCTGAGGATTTGTAGCCACTGCCTCTACATCGGCATGGTTGGTCGCACCCACATCCAGCGCAACCGTTGGGTCGCTGAGCTGCTGGGCGTCCTCTGCGTTTCGGTAGTACAAATAGCCGGTGATCCCGATGGCGGCAGCGCACAGGATCAGGGCTATGTAGTAGCCCTTACCGCTGATGCCGCCGGTGAATTTGTTTTTGCTCATTTCAAGCACCTCCGATGTCCAGTATTGCCAGTTTTTCGGAAATTAAACAGAACTTTTGAAAAAATCCGGTATGGCTTCCAAATTTTTAAGTAAGCCATTTCTTTTTTGAAAAAACTTGCAATTATACCCCGGTTGCAGTATGATAAAGAAAAAATGCAAAGGAGATATCATTATGTCTGATAAGCTTCTCGTGGGTTATGCCCGCATGGACATCACCCCCACCGAATCCGTGCCTCTGGCAGGCATCGGCAACACCAGCCAGCGGATGTCCACCAATGTCCGTGACAACCTGTATACCACCTGTGTTGCCTTCACTGACGCCCAGGGTGAAACTGTACTGATGTTCAATATGGACCTGATCAGCGCCAAGCCCAGTGAGACCGAAGCGGTCCGCAATGCCATCTTCGAAAAGCTGGGAATCCCCCATGAGCGGGTCATGCTTTCCAACACCCACTCCCATTCCGTTCCCGACACCGCCAATCAGGAAAAGGAGTATATTACCCGTTACAACCAAATGACACTGCAGCAGCATGTGGCAGCTGCAGAGGCCGCATTGGCTGACCGGAAGCCTGCACAGATGTACATCGGCCGGACCCAGGCGGAAATGCTCAACTTCATCCGTCACTACAAGCTGGATGAAAACGGCAAGCCCTATGCCCACACCGCAGATCCGGACCCCCTGCTTCAGATGGTAAAGATCGTCCGGGAGGATGCCGAGGACATTCTGATGATGAACTGGCAGGCACACCCCTGTCTGAGCAGCACCCTGGACCGCTACTGCGTTTCCTCTGACTACATCGGCGAGGTCCGCAGCTATTTGGAAGAGCGCACCGGCTGCAAGTTCATCTTCTTCCAGGGCGCTGCCGGCAACCACAATGTCCGCAGCAAGCTCAAGGGAGAAGCCCCCACTATGGATCCTGCCGTTTACGGCAAACTGCTGGGCTACCGGGCTTTGGTGGCACTGCGGGATCTGACCCCCATTGCAGGCGGCAGCATTTCCAGCGTTTCCACCACCCTCACCCTGGAGATCGACCACACAGAGGACCACATGGTCCCCTCCGCACAGATCGTTCAGGATTTCTGGAAGAAGACCAATGACCGCAAGGCAACCGATGCCATGGCAAAGCCCTACGGTCTGAACAGCCCCTACCATGCAGGCGCTATCCTGCGCCGGGCCAAAATGCCCGCCACCCGGGAGATGACCATTTACAGCGTTCGGGTGGGCGATCTGGGCTTTGCCTGCGCCCCCTACGAGATGTTCTGCGACAACGGTCAGTTTATCCGGGACAACTCCCCCTTCCCCGCCACCTTCGTGGTCACCTGCTGCAACGCCACCAATGCGTATCTTGCCTCCAAGCTGGCCTTTGATTACGGCTGCTACGAAAAAGATAACCGCAATTTTGTCCGGGGCACTGCAGAAAAAGTGGCAGACGCTTTTGTCGCACAACTCAATCAGCTCCGCTAAGCAAACAACCGGAATGCCATCGCATTCCGGTTTTCTTTTACAATGAAAATTTCATTGACAAAGAGGGTATTTTAAGGTATATCTATAGTTGTCATATTCGACGCATTTTGCAACAAAACTGATACAGAAACGGGGGAGGATAATGTCCAAAGAACTCATCAGACTCCAGGATCTTGTAATGGAGTTCGACGGGGAACGGGTACTTGATGGTATCAACCTCTACTTTAATGACCATGAATTCCTCACGCTGCTTGGCCCTTCCGGCTGCGGCAAAACAACCACTCTGCGTATTATTGGCGGTTTCTTGAACCCCACTTCCGGCAGGGTGCTTTTTGACGGGGAGTGCATCAACGATGTGCCTCCGTATGAACGGCAGATCAATACCGTTTTCCAGCGGTATGCGCTGTTCCCCCATTTGAATGTCTACGACAACATTGCCTTCGGTCTGAAGGTCGCAAAGCTGCCCAAGGAGGAGATCCACAGCCGGGTACAGGAAATGCTGGAGGTCGTTGGCCTGCAGGGCTTCGAAAACCGGCATATCGACAATCTCTCCGGTGGTCAGCAGCAGCGTGTTGCCATTGCCCGGGCTCTGGTCACCCGCCCCAAGGTGCTGCTTTTGGATGAGCCCCTTGCTGCCCTGGACCTGCGGCTTCGCAAGGATATGCAGAACGAGCTTAAGCGCATTCAGCAGGCCATGGGTATCACCTTTATCTATGTGACCCACGACCAGGAAGAAGCCCTTTCCATGTCCGATACCGTTGTCGTTATGGACAAAGGCCGCATCCAGCAGATCGGCAAGCCTGAGGATATCTATAATGAGCCTAAAAACGCCTTCGTGGCTGACTTCATCGGCGAGAGTAACATTCTCGACGGCACGATGCTGGCAGACTACAAGGTGAAATTCTTCGGACGCACCTTCAAATGCCTGGATGCAGGCTTTGAACCCAACGAGCCGGTGGATGTGGTCATCCGCCCGGAGGACATCGACTTTGTTCCCCCGGAGGAGGGACATCTCACCGGTACTGTGACCAGTGTGACCTTCAAGGGCCTGAACTACGATATTATCGTGGATTTCAAGGGCTTCAAATGGCTGATCCAAACCACGGACCATCAGCCGGAAGGGGCAACTGTTGGCATTCGGCTGAACCCGGAAGACATTCATGTTATGCACAAGAGTGAGTACTCCGGTATGTTTGGTGACTACAGCTCCTACTCTGCTGAGTATGACGAGCTGACGGAGGATGCCGGCGATGAAGAAGAATAAGTCTTTACTGCTCAGCACCCCCTATATTATCTGGATGGTGGTGTTTACCCTCATCCCCCTGGGTGTTGTGACTTACTATGCGCTGACAGACCCGGACACCGGCAATTTCACCTGGCGAAACATTCAGGACCTTTGGCGGTACCTGCCCACCCTGGGCCGCTCCGTATGGTATTCGCTGGTTTCCGCACTGATCTGCCTGCTGCTGGGCTATCCTGTGGCATATTTCATTGCCCATCGGAAGGCCGTGACCCAGAAGATCCTGTATATGCTTGTGATGCTGCCTATGTGCATGAGCTTTTTGCTGCGCACCCTGGCATGGGTGGGCCTTTTGGAGACCCACGGCATCATCAATCAGTTTTTAGGCCTGTTGGGCATCGGACCGCTAACCATGATCGGCACACCCGGCGCTGTGATCCTGGGCATGGTATATAACTACCTTCCTTACATGATCCTTCCGCTGTATGCCATCATCGTTAAGATCGACAACCGGCTGATCGAAGCTGCGGAGGACCTGGGCTGCACCCCGGTGCAGGTGTTCTCCAGAGTGGTTCTGCCGCTGTCTATGCCCGGCATTCTGTCCGGAATCACCATGGTGTTCGTTCCGGCAGTCTCCACCTTTTATATTTCCCAAAAGTTGGGCGGCACCGAAACTATGCTCATCGGTGATGTCATCGAACGGCAATTCAAATCCGCCGGCAACCCCAATCTGGGTGCTGCGCTGAGCCTGGTGCTGATGCTGCTGGTGTTTATCTGCACCGGCATCATGAACCGCTTCGGCAGTGACGAGGAAGGCGGTGTGGTGGTATGAAAAAGACAAACCGCATCTTTACCATTCTGATCTTCGTCTTCCTGTATATCCCCATGGCGGTGCTGATCCTGGCATCCTTCAATACAGGCAAGAATCTGGCGCTGTTTCAGGGCTTTACCCTGGACCAGTATAAAGAGCTTTTCCGGGACAAGGACCTTTTGGCGCTGCTGGGCAACTCCCTGCTGATCGCCATTTTGTCCACCGCCATCGCAACCGCCTTCGGCACATTCGCTGCCGTTGGCATCCACGCTCTGAAGCCCCGGATGCGCAAGGCGGTCATGACCCTGACCAATATCCCCATGACAAACCCGGATATTGTCACCGGTATTTCCCTTTCCCTGCTGTTTGTCTTCATCGGCACAGGCATGCTGGGACAAAAGCAAAGCCTGAATTTCTGGACCTTGCTCATCGCCCACATCACCTTCAATCTCCCTTATGTGATCCTGAATGTGATGCCGAAGCTGCAGCAAATGAATCCGGCTCTGCAGGATGCTGCCATGGACCTCGGCTGCACTCCGGTGCAATCCTTTTTCAAGGTGACGATCCACGAGATCATGCCCGGTGTTGTTTCCGGCGCGATCATGGCCTTTACCATGAGCCTGGATGATTTTGTGATCAGCTATTTTGTCACCGGCACAGAGTTCGTTACCCTGCCGGTAAAGATCTATTCCTTTACCAAAAAGCCCATCCACCCCAAGATCTATGCCATGTTCACGCTGCTGTTCCTGCTGATTTTTGTGCTGATGGTCGCCATGAATCTGCTGCAGCTGCGGGGTGACAAACGCAAAAGAAAAACCCCTGTCAAGGTTGACAGCAAGGGCGTTCAGATGCTCAAGCGGGTGGGTGCCATCGCCTGTGTGGTGATCCTGCTGGCCGGCAGCCTGCTGCTGATCGTCAGCACCCGTCGGGACAAGATCACGCTGAATATCATGAACTGGGGTCAGAACATCGCCGACGGCAGTGACGGCACTTTGGACATCATTGCCGCCTTTGAAGAGGCTTACCCCCACATCGATGTCAACTACTCGGAGTATGCATCCAATGAGGAGCTGTATTCCAAATTGTCCAACGGCGGTCTGGTGGTGGATCTGATCATCCCCTCCGACTATATGATCGCCAGGATGATCGAGGAAGACATGCTGCTGGAGCTGGACTTTGACAACATCCCCAATTATGCCAATGTGATGCAGACCTATAAGGATCAGGCATACGACCCGGAGAACAAATACTCCGTGCCCTACACCTGGGGAACTGTCGGTATCATTTACAACAGCCAGTTTGTAGACGAGGCAGATGTCACCGGTTGGGACCTGCTTTGGAACGAGAAATATGCCGGGCAGATCCTGATGTTCGACAACTCCCGGGATGCCTTTGGCGTTGCCCAGTACAAGCTGGGGATCGATGTGAACACCACCGATAAAGACCTTTTGCAGCAATGCGCGGACGCATTGGCGCAGCAGCGGCCGCTGGTCCAGCAGTATGTGATGGACCAGGTATATGCCAAGATGGAAGAAGGCAATGCCTGGATCGCGCCCTACTATGCCGGTGATGCCATGATGATGATGGAGAACAACCCGGACCTGCGGTTCTATCTGCCGGAGGACCAGGCATTCAACCTCTTTATTGATGCCATGTGCATTCCCGATTGCTGTCAGGAGAAAGCAGCCGCAGAGTTGTTTATCAACTTCATGTGTGATCCTGAGATCTCCGGTGCCAATATGGACTACATCTGCTACGGCTCTCCCATTGACGGTGCCACCGAGTATATGGACGAGTACCTGGCAGAAAGTGAGGTCATCTATCCCCCCAGTGAGGTTTTGTCCAGAGGACAAAGCTACGGCTTCCTGCCGGAGGAGATCACCCGGCATGTGGAAAATCTGTTCCTGCAAGTGCGATTGAACTAAAAAAATCCTGGAATGCTCGGCATTCCAGGATTTTTTTATGCATCGATAAATTCATCTGTGAGCATGTACGCACTCATTTTATGGATAAAGTCCAGCTTTGCCCGCTTAATGAACCGCGGACCGTTCCGCTCGCCAAGGATCTCAAAATTGAAAAGATCCTGATAGCCAATGTCACGCAGACCCCGCATAACATCCTGCCAATCCACACCGTACCGGGCGCTGAAGGGCATCTGATGCACATCGCCCAGGCCATTGTTGTCGGTGATGTGCAGCGCCTGCAGGTAATGCCCCGCCTTGCGGATAAATTCACCATGGGACTGTTCAACATGGCCCTCTTTATTGCTCAGGTGCAGGTGTCCGGTATCCAGGCAGATGCCCAGGTTTTTGTCACCGGCATCCTTGATCACCTGCAAAAGACCGTCGGCAGAGCGAACCACTGGGTTGCTGTTCAGATTTTCCAGGCACAGGGTGATCCCCGTACCGTCCACAAAATCAGAAAGCACACCCAAATTCTTGATCCACGCAGCATAGCGCTCCTCCTCAGACAGGCGGATGCCGCCCATAACATGGATCACTGCTTTGGTAATGCCCAACTCCCGGAACAGCACCAGCTGGGGCTTGATGATCTCCAGGGCAGCATCATTGTGGATGCCCTGCTTAAAGCTCAAATGGCCCTGGCACAGGCGCATGCCTACGCTGTCCGCAAATTCCCGGAGCATCTTTCCCTGAGCCTCAGGTGTGCCGCGCTCCAGCAGCCATTCTGCATGATTATGTCCAAATTCCAGGTAGCGGAAACCAGCCTCTGCCAGTAAGCTGATTGCCTCCTGGGGTGTCTCGTCCAAATAGTACTGCGACCAAACGGAAACCGGTAATTTCATAATAGCCTCCTGATTATCATTACATTTTTAGAAATTAAGAAGCACCCCGGCAATGCCGGGGTGATATTATTACTGCAAATGCGCCTCGTTGATGAGAATGTGCACATCATCCAGCTGCTTCTGGGAAACAGTGGTGGGTGCATCCATCATCAGGTCCTGTGCTGTCTTGTTCATGGGGAAGGTAATGACCTCACGGATAGACTCCTCACCGCACAGCAGCATCACGATCCGGTCGATGCCGGGGGCAGCGCCTGCATGGGGAGGTGCACCGTAGGTGAATGCATTGTACATTGCGGGGAACTTGGCCTTCACATCCTCCTCGCCCAGGCCAACCATCTGGAATGCCTTGACCATGATCTCAGGATCGTGGTTACGGACAGCACCGGATGCAGACTCATAGCCGTTGACCACCAGGTCATACTGGTTGGCATTGATGGCCAGGAGCTTTTCGGTATCGCCCTCGGCTGCCTCCAAAGCTGCCTTGCCGCCCTGGGGCATAGAGAAGGGATTGTGGCAGAACTCCAGCTCGCCGGACTCCTCTCCCATTTCGTACATGGGGAAGTCCACGATCCAGCACATGGCATACTGCTCCTCGTCAAAGTGACCGGGGATCCCCTTTCCCATCATGGTGCGGATCACACCGGCAGTCTTCTGCGCGGCACTCTTCTTGCCTGCGGCCATGCAGACAAAGCTGCCGGGCTTCAGAGCCAGCTTTTCTGTCAGAGCTGCCTTATAGTCGCCCAGGAACTTGGAGATGCCGCCGGTAAGCTCACCATTTTCATCTACCTTGAACCAGCAGCACTTATTGCCGGTCTGGACCTCGACATCCGCCAGCAGCTTATCGATCCACTTACGGCCTTCTGCAAAGTCATTGACAGCCACAGCCTTGACCGTTGCGTTCTGGAAAGGTCCGAATGCGCAGCCGGCAACCTCTTCTGTGATGTCCTGAACCTCCAGGTCGATACGCAGGTCGGGCTTATCAGAGCCGTAACGCTCCATAGCCTCATTGAAGGGGATGCGGCGGAAGGGTGCGGTGGAGACCCGCTGATATTTACCGAACTTGCAGAAAATGGGCTGCAGCACATCTTCCAAAGTACCCAGCACATCATCCTGGGTGGCAAAGGCCATTTCCATATCCAGCTGATAGAACTCACCGGGTGTACGGTCGGCACGGGCGTCCTCGTCCCGGAAGCAGGGTGCGATCTGGAAGTAACGGTCAAAGCCGGAGGTCATCAGCAGCTGTTTGAACTGCTGCGGCGCCTGGGGCAGTGCATAGAATTTACCGGGGTGGTTACGGGCAGGCACCAGGTAGTCACGGGCACCCTCCGGGGAGGATGCGGTCAGAATGGGAGTGGTGATCTCCAGGAAGCCACGCTCGGTCATTGCGGCACGGATGGCAGCAACCACCTGGCAGCGCAGGATAATATTCTTTTTCACCGCAGGATTCCGAAGATCCAGATAGCGGTACTTCAGACGGGTATTCTCATCTGCTTCCCTGGACTTATTGATCTCGAAGGGCAGCTGGTTATGGCGGCACTTGCCAAGGATCTCGATCCGCTCAGGCACCACCTCGATCTCACCGGTGGGCAGCTTGGGATTCTTGCTCTCACGCTCCCGGACAGTGCCGGCAACCTGGATAGTGGTTTCCTTATTGATGGACTTGATGATCCGCATCATCTCTTCCGTCTCCACCACCACCTGGGTAGTTCCGTAGTAATCACGCAGCACCAGGAAGGCAAAGTTTGCGCCCACCTCACGGACATTTTCCAGCCAGCCGGCCAGTGTAACGGATTTTCCTGCATCGGCAAGCCGCAGCTCGCCACAGGTATGGGTTCTGGATTGCAACATAATTTAGGTCCCCTTACTCTTGTGTTTGGATGGTTTATTTTCTCACAGATTTTCCAAAAAGTCAATGATTACTGCCGGAAATCCCATTTGATACCGCGCATTTTTCCGGCGCTGCCCCAATTTGCGAATTCCAAAAAGCCTCCAACACAGCACAAAACGCACAAATTTGGAGCATTTACAACTTTCATTATGTAAAATGTATAAGAAAAATAAAAATTCGCTGAATTTTTGATTGATTTTATAAGTATTCTGCCTTACAATAGACAAGTGAGCAATTTGGGAACATTTCCCGCTCAGCTTCGGAGGTGAACCCCTTTGCTGAATATCGTTTTGGTAGAACCGGAGATCCCGCAAAACTGCGGCAATATTGCCCGTACCTGTGCTGCCACCGGTGCACGGCTGCACTTGATCCGCCCTTTGGGCTTTGACATCTCGGACAAGGCAGTGAAACGCGCCGGCCTGGACTACTGGCATTTGGTGCAGGTGCAGGACTACGAAAATCTGGAGGACTTTTTCTCCAAAAACGATGTAAAGCAAATGTGGTGTCTTTCCACCAAAGCGCCCCGGTGCTACACCGAAGCAAAGTTTGAAGACGGCTGCTATCTTTTCTTCGGAAAAGAAACCAAGGGGCTTCCGGAGGATTTCCTGGAGGCACACCGGCAGCAGTGCATCAAGCTGCCTATGCGCCAGGAAGCACGGAGTCTGAATCTGAGCAACAGCGTCGCCATCACGGTTTACGAAGCACTGCGGCAGCTGGAGTATCCCGGATTGCAGGATTATGGAAGTATGAGGGATCGATCCCTCTGATAACAGGGAGGAAAATGAGAATGAACTACAACAAGAAGTCTATCGAAGATATTGAAGTAGCCGGCAAGCGCGTTCTGTGCCGCTGCGACTTCAATGTGCCCACCAAGGAAGGCAAGATCACTTCCGACAAGCGTATCGTTGCCGCCATGCCCACCATCGAGTACCTGGTAAACAAGGGTGCAAAGGTGATCCTGTGCTCCCACATGGGTAAGCCCAAGGGCGAGTGGAAGCCCGAGCTGAGCCTGAAGGTCGTGGCTGAGCGCATTTCCCAGCTGCTGGGCAAGGAAGTCATCATGGCTGCTGATGTAGCCGGTGAGGACGCACAGGCCAAGGCTGCTGCTCTGCGCGACGGCGATGTGATGCTGCTGGAAAACACCCGCTACATCAAGGGCGAAGAGAAGAACGACCCCGAGCTGAGCAAGGCACTGGCTTCTATGGCTGACATCTTTGTCAACGACGCTTTCGGCACTGCACACCGTGCCCACTCCTCTACTGCAGGCGTAGCAGACTACCTGCCCGCAGTGTCCGGCTACCTGGTGCAGAAGGAAGTTTCCATCATGGGCAAGGCTCTGGCTAACCCCGAGCGTCCCTTTGTTGCGATCCTGGGCGGTGCTAAGGTCTCCGACAAGCTGAACGTTATCAACAACCTGCTGGAGAAGGTAGACACCCTGATCATTGGCGGCGGCATGGCATATACCTTCCTGGCTGCCAAGGGCTACAGCATCGGCACTTCCCTGCTGGACTCTGAGAAGATCGATTACTGCAAGGAAATGATGGCCAAGGCTGAGGCCAAGGGCGTTAAGCTCCTGCTGCCCGTTGACACCGCTGTGGCTGCTTCCTTCCCCAACCCCATCGACGCTGAGATCCCCGTAGAGATCGTGGACGCTGAGGCAATTCCTGCCGACAAGATGGGTCTGGACATCGGCCCCAAGACCATGGAGCTGTTCGCAGCTGCCGCAAAGGCTGCCAAGACCGTTGTTTGGAACGGACCTATGGGCGTATTCGAGAACCCCACCCTGGCAAAGGGTACCATCGCTGTGGCACAGGCTTTGGCTGACAGCGAGGCTGTCACCATCGTTGGCGGCGGCGACAGCGCTGCTGCTTGTGAGCAGCTGGGCTTTGCTGACAAGATCACCCACATTTCCACCGGCGGCGGCGCTTCCCTGGAGTTCCTGGAAGGCCTGGAGCTGCCCGGCATTGCTTGCCTGGAAGATAAGTAATGAACTACATCCCAGGGGCGGTATTCCGCCCCTGACGATATAACTGTCGTCAATTCACATCGCTTAGCGGTGCGTACATATAAAGGAGAGGAAAAAATGAACAGAAAGTATCGCAAGACCGTCATTGCCGGCAACTGGAAGATGAACAAGACTCCCAGTGAGACCAAAGAGTTTATGACACAGCTGAAGGCTATCCTGCCTAAGGGCCGCTGGTGCGACATCGCACTGTGTGTCCCCGCTGTTTGTATCCCTGCCGCTGTCCGCGCCATGCGTGAGACCCGGGTAGGTATCGGTGCAGAGAACTGCAACCCCAATCCCAGCGGTGCATACACCGGTGAGATCGCTACCAACATGCTGGTGGATGCCGGCTGTAAGTATGTGATCATCGGTCACTCCGAGCGCCGTGCCATGGGCGAGACCGACGCAGAAGTCAATGCAAAGGTCCTGGCCGCTCTGGATGCAGGTCTGATCCCCATTATGTGCTGCGGTGAGAGCCTGGAACAGCGTGAAGCCGGTGTGACCTCCGAGTGGATCGCTATGCAGATCAAGCTGGGCCTGCAGGGTGTTCCCGAAGAGAAGATCCGCAAGGTCGTCATCGCTTACGAGCCCATTTGGGCCATCGGTACCGGCAAGACCGCTACCCCCGAGCAGGCTGAAGAAGTCTGTGAGAGCATCCGTACTGTGGTGCGCAAGCTGTATTCCTCCAAGAATGCCCGTGCGATCTCCATCCTGTACGGTGGCTCCATGAACGAAAAGAACGCCTTCGAGCTGCTGGCTCAGCCGGACATCGACGGCGGTTTGATCGGTGGTGCTTCTCTGGTTCCCGAGAAGTTCGTACAGATCATCGAGGCTGCAAATCAGCCCACTGTGTAATCCATAAAAGGGAGCAGCAAAGCTGCTCCCTTTGCGTTTTTAGAATCAATCCGAATTCTCTCAATGGGAGGTGTGCTGTATGCAAACCCAAATGATTTCTGCCGATGCACCGGAATGCGCAGCACTGGCAGCCCAGTTGCTCCGACAAGGGAAGCTGGTGGCACTGCCCACCGAAACCGTTTACGGTCTCGGTGCCAACGGACTGGACCCGGAGGCAGTAAAGGATATCTTCCGGGTCAAAGGCCGTCCGCAGGACAATCCCCTGATCCTGCACATAGCCAGTGCCGCACAGATCGATTCCCTTTGCCACCATGTCCCCTCCAGCGCTTACCGTTTGGCAGAGGCCTTCTGGCCCGGTCCGCTGACCATGGTGCTGCCCGCCCGGGACACGATCCCAAAATGCACCACCGCCGGGTTGCCTACCGTGGCAGTCCGCTGCCCGGATAATGCTACCACCCGGCAGATCATTGCCCTTGCCGGTGTCCCCATTGCCGCACCCTCTGCCAATATCTCCGGTAAGCCTTCCACCACCACTGCCCAGCATGTGCTGGATGACCACAACGGAAAGATCCCCATGATCGTTGACGGTGGTCCTTGCCGGGTGGGTGTGGAATCCACCATCGTAGATTTGACAGAGGACCGCCCCCGGCTGCTGCGTCCCGGCGGTATCACCCCGGAGCAGCTGATGGAGGTTCTGGGTGATCTGGTGGTGGACAAGGCCGTCACCGCGCAGATCAGCCAGGATGCCGTAGTCAAAGCCCCGGGCATGAAATACCGCCATTATGCACCCCAGTGTCAGGTCCTCATCGTTGCCGGAAGCAGCGCTTCCGCAGCCGCCTACATCCGCGATCACTACACCGCCGGAGACCGGGTGCTGTGCTTTGAAGAGGAGCTTCCTTTGTACGAGGGCTGCGCCCCTCTGTGCTACGGAAAGCAGGCAGATGTGGCAAGTCTCTCTGCCGGTCTGTTTGCCGCGCTGCGGCAGCTGGATGACCCCAGCGTTCAGCGGGTATTTGCCCGTTGCCCCGAGGGGGGCGGCATTGCTTACGCAGTGCAGAATCGGCTGAAAAAGGCTGCTGCCTTTCAAATTATTGACTCGGAGGCATCCATATGATCATTGGAATCACCGGTGGCACCGGCTGCGGCAAAACCACTGCCCTGGAAGCCATCCGCGCACTGGGCGGTACGGTACTGGACTGTGATGCCATCTACCACAGGCTGCTGGAAACGGATCCTGCACTTCTGAACAGCATCGAGACCCGTTTCCCCGGAACCGTTGCCGACGGATGTCTGCAGCGCAAGAAGCTGGGCGCCATCGTCTTTAAAGACCCTGCTGCGCTGCAGGATCTGAACAAAATCACCCACGGAGCGGTGAAGGCAGAGGTGCTGCGGCAGCTGGAAGCAAAGCCTTCCCTGGCGGCCATCGACGCCATTGGTTTGTTTGAAGGGGGCTTGGCAGAATTATGTCAACTAACTGTTGCCATTACCGCCCCGAAAGATGTCCGCATTGCCCGGTTGATGGTTCGGGACGGCATCAGTGAAGAATACGCAAAATCGAGAATTGAAGCACAGCGTCCCCAGGAGGAATTCTCCGCCATGTGCGACCATACTCTGGTCAATGATGGCACCCGGGAGGACTTCTACCAGGAATGTCTTGCTTTTTTCCGCAGCTTGGATATAATAAAAGAAAAATCCGAAAAGGAGCAATTGTCATGACTACTGAAGAATTGCGCGAATCCCTGCTTCTTACCCCCAAAAACGGCTACACCACCTTGAACGCTGAGCAGCGGGAAGAAATGAATGCCTACTGCAAGCGCTATGCTGCTTTCATGGATGCCTGCAAGACCGAGCGGGAAGCAACCGCCTGGACCGTTGCTTTGGCAGAGGAAAAGGGCTTCCGCCCCCTGGTGCCCGGCATGCAGCTGAAGCCCGGTGACAAGGTCTATAAGAATAACCGCAATAAGAGCATCCTGCTGGCCGTGGTGGGCAGCGAATCCATGAATAACGGTGCAAACATCTGCGCTGCCCATGTGGATTCTCCCCGGATGGACCTGAAACCCAATCCCCTTTATGAGGATTCCGAGCTGGCATTTTTGAAGACGCACTACTACGGCGGCATCAAAAAGTATCAGTGGCCCACCGTTCCCCTGGCACTGCACGGTGTGATCATCCGCAAGGACGGCACTTCTGTTACCGTGACCATCGGTGAAGATGACGCAGATCCCATTCTGGTGGTCACCGACCTGCTGATCCATCTGTCTGCTGACCAGATGAAGAAAACCTTGGCTGAAGGCATCGTTGCCGAGCAGCTGAATGTTCTGCTGGGCTCTGAGCCCATCGAGGGCGAGGGCTCTGATCTGGTGAAGCTGAATATCATGAAGCTGCTGAACGAAAAGTACGGCATCGTCGAAGAGGATTTCCTCTGTGCTGAGCTGACCATCGTTCCTGCCGGCAAGTGCCGCGATGTTGGTCTGGACCGCAGCCTGCTGGGTGCTTACGGTCATGACGATCGGGTCTGCGCTTATGCCCAAATCGATTCTCTGCTGTCCATCGGCACGCCCAAGCACACTGCTGTCTGCATCCTGGCAGATAAGGAGGAGATCGGTTCTGTGGGCATTTCCGGTATGCAGAGCCAGGCCTTTGATACCTTTATGCAGGATCTGTGCGAAGCTACCGGTGCAAACCTGAACCGCTGCTTTGAAAATTCCTTCTGCCTGTCTGCAGATGTGACCAACGCATTTGATCCCAACTTCGCGGAAACCTGCGACAAGCGGAACAACAGCATGCTCAACTATGGCATTGCCATTGCCAAGTATACCGGTGCCCGGGGTAAGAGCGGGGCTTCCGATGCGTCTGCCGAAGCTATGAACCATGTCCGCAGTGTGCTGGACGGCGCCAATGTCCGTTGGCAGAGCTCCACCATGGGCAAGGTGGACCAGGGCGGCGGCGGCACAGTGGCTGCCTATATGGCAAACCGGAACATTGTAACGGTGGATGCCGGTGTGCCTGTTCTGTGTATGCATGCGCCTATGGAGATCGTTTCCAAATTTGACTGCTATATGACTATGCTGGCCTGCAAGGCTGTGTATTTGGCATAACTTTTGCGAGGGCGCGGCCATAGGGTCGCGCCCTTTGCGCTTTTACAAATAAAACAAAACGGTATTTCCTCAGAAATGCCGCGTCTTAATACAGGAGGTATCCTTATGCGTATCGGTATTGGTGGGCTTCACCATGAAACCAACTCTTTTTCTAACATTCCGGTGACCTGGCAGCTGATGGACTCCACCAGCGACATAGGTGAGGAAATGCGCCGCAAGCATACCGGCGTTCACAAGTACATTGGCGGCTTCCTGCAAAAGGGTGTGGAGCTGGGGATCGAGACCGTTCCTGCCTCCATGGCCTATCTGACCCCCTCCGGTCACATGACCCAGGAGGCATTGGAAAAGCACCGGGACCGGATCGTGGATATGCTTTGGCAGGCCCACCGGGAAAAGCCCCTGGATGCCATTGCTCTGAACCTTCACGGTGCCGGTGTTGCCGATGGGTATCCCGATGCCGACGGTGAGATCCTCCGGGCTGTCCGGGAGAAATTCGGTCCGGACATCCCCATTGGTGTCCCCCTGGATCTGCATGCCAATGTCACCGATCAGATGCTTGGGTATGCTGACCTTCTCATCGGTGTTAAATGCTATCCCCATACCGACGAGTATGAATGCGCGCAGCATGTCTTTGAGATCCTGGCCGATATGACAGAGAACAACTGGCGGCCCTTCCAAAGGAAGATCCGGCTTCCCTGGCTGATCGTGCCGGCAGAGGGTGTCACGCTGTCCGGTCCTGCCTATGAGGTCCAGCAAAAATGCCTGCAAACCATTGCCGCTGATAAGGACCTCATCGATGTGACCTTCTTCCAGGGCTTCCCCTATTCCGATATTGAAGAGGCCGGTGTTACCGTCACTGCCATGGCCAGGACCCAGGAAGCTGCCGACCGGGCAGCTATGGAAGTGGCACAGTTTGCCTGGGAACTGCGACGCAGCTTTGCTGTGCCGGCAAATTCCGCAGAAACGGCTATGGATCTGGCCCTGGCGATTCCGGCAGACAACGGTCCTGTGGTCATCAACGAATCCTCTGACAATACCGGCGGCGGTGCGCCCGGTGACGGCACACATCTGCTCCGGGAGATGCTGAAACGGAATGTTCCCAACTCCGCCTATGGCTATATTTACGACCCTGAAGTGGCACAGCTGGCTGCACAGGCCGGTGTGGGCAGCCGGATCAGCTGTAAGCTGGGCGGAAAGATGGACAACCTGCACGGGGAGCCCATTGCGTTGACCGATGCATATGTAAAGTCCATCTCCGACGGCAAGGCAATCAACTATGCTGTCATGCACTACGGCTTATTGCGCAATATCGGTCTGACCGTCTGCCTGGTGGTAGGCAATGTCAGCATTGTTGTCGGTTCAAACCGTACCCAGCCCATGGACGATGCAGCTTTCCGGGTAGCCGGCTTGCGATACGACCTTCTGCGCATTGCGGCTTTGAAATCCTCCCAGCACTTTAAGGGCTGGTGGCGTACCCGGTCCAGCGGCATCGTGCCCTGCGACTCCCCCGGTATCCACTGCGCAGACCTCAAGGTCTTTGATTTTCAGCATACCGATACCTCTTACTTCCCCTTGAAGGACGCAAACTGGAGCTGCCATGAATAAACAATTACGCGCGGATGCAAACAGCATTATACGATCCGCCATCCGGGCAGTACAGCCGGATGCTGCGGTAAAGCGGGCTTTGGATGGCCGGCAGTTCCCCGGCAGAGTCCTGCTGGTGGCAGCCGGCAAGGCCGCCTGGCAAATGGCAAAGGCCGCATACGACCAGCTGGGCGCACGAATCGAAAACGGAGTCGTGATCACCAAGTACGACCATGTTATGGGTCCCATTGGCAACCTCTCCTGCCGGGAGGCGGGGCATCCCGTCCCGGATGAGAATTCCTTCCGGGCCACCCGGGAAGCCATGGAGCTGGTATCCGGTCTGCAACCCCAGGACACTGTGCTTTTCCTCCTTTCCGGTGGCGGAAGTGCCTTGTTCGAATCCCCTCTGGTATCCCCGGAGGAGCTGCAGGACATTACCCGGCAGCTGCTGGCCTGCGGCGCGGACATTACCCAGATCAACACCATCCGCAAGCGTCTTTCCGGCGTTAAAGGCGGAAAATTCGCCCAGCTGTGTGCCCCGGCCCAGGTATATGCCATTGTTTTATCGGACATTTTGGGCGATCCGCTGGATATGATCGCCTCCGGTCCTGCCTGCCCGGATTCCAGCACCTGCGCAGATGCTTTGGCAATTGCGGAACAATATCAGCTTAGCCTGTCTGACACTGCCGCTTCCCTGCTGACCCAGGAAACCCCCAAGCAGCTTGATAATGTGACCACCACCATCAACGGGTCTGTCCGTGAGCTCTGCTCCGCGGCTGCCCAGGCTTGCCGGGAATTGGGCTATACCCCCACCGTTCTGACGGATCAGCTCAGCTGCCAGGCCAGGGAAGCCGGTTCTTTTCTTGCTGCCATTGCAAAGACACATCACGCAAACCATGCCAAGCAGGCATTTATTGCCGGTGGTGAAACTGTGGTGCATTTGACAGGCAGCGGCTTAGGCGGCAGGAACCAGGAGCTGGCACTGTCTGCCGCCACCGGCATTCGCGGTCTTCAGGGAACAGCCGTCTTCAGCATTGGAAGTGACGGCACCGACGGACCTACAGACGCAGCAGGCGGCTATGTGGATTGGCTCAGCGCAGATGTGCTGCAGGCACAGGGCATTGACATTTTCCAGGTCCTGCAAAACAACGATGCCTACCATGCCCTTGCCAAATGCGACGGCTTGATCCTCACCGGTCCTACCGGCACCAATGTAAACGATGTGGCTGTGGTGCTGATGGGTAATTGACGAACAGCCGTCCCTCCCCAACGGAAAACCGCTTTTTCAAAGGAGTCTTTCATTATGAATATTATCATTGCCGGTGCCGGCAAGGTGGGTCTTACCCTGGCCCAACAGCTGGCATCTGAGGGACACAGCATCACCCTTGTGGACACAGATCCTTTGGTGCTGGAAGAAGCTGTAGAGCAATTTGACACCATGGCGATCTGCGGAAACTGCGCTTCCAAGGAGATCCTGCTGCAGGCAGGTGTGGAAAACGCAGACCTGGTCATCGCAGCAACCAACGCGGACGAGGTGAATCTGCTTTGCTGCATGACCGCCCATGGCATCCATAAGAAGATCCATACCATTGCCAGAATCCGCAACCCGGAATACGCGGAGCAGATCATGACCATGCCGGAGGTCTTTCCCCTTTCCATGACCGTAAATCCGGAAAAGCAGGCTGCCATCGAAATCGAGCGGTTGCTTCAGTACCCCGGCTTTCTGCGCAGAGACACCTTTGCGAAGGGTCTTGCGGAGATCGTGGAGCTGCGTATTGACAGCGACAGCAAGCTGAAAAATGTGGCGCTGAGCGAACTGAGCAGCACCGTAAAATGCCGTGTTCTGGTGTGCGCAGTTCTTCGGCAGGGCTCTGCCATCGCTCCCAGCGGCAGTTTCGTGCTGCAGGAAGGAGACCGGGTGTTCGTCACCGCGCCTACCACCACCCTTGCTGTGCTTCTGAAAAACCTGGGGATCATCACCCGCAGGGTGCGCAGAGTTTTGATCTGCGGTGGCGGACGAGTAAGCTTTTATCTTTCCGAGCTTCTGAAAAAAGACGGCATTTCCGCCACCATCATCGACCGGGATCACCCGCGCTGTGTGGAGCTTGCAACACTGCTTCCCCAAGTCTCTGTGGTCTGCGGAGATTGCAGCAATCAATCCGTACTGGACAGCCAGGGAATTGAACAGGTGGATGCCCTGGCAAGTCTCACCGGTGTGGACGAGACCAATATGATCATCTCTCTATACGGCAACTCCCGGAATGTCCCCCAGATTATCACCAAGCTCAGCCGGGGCACCAGCATTATTGCAGATGCCCTGCCCCTGGGAAGCGTGATCTGTCCCAAGGAGCTGTGCAGCAATGTGATCGTGCGATATGTCCGCGCCATGCAGAACCAGGCAGGTGCCGCGGTGAGCCTTCATACCATCGCTGACGGTAAGATCGAGGCTGTGGAATTTTTGGTAGACAGTGCGACGCGCAACTGCGGTGTTCCCCTGAAGCAGCTGAAGCTGAAGCCCAATGTTCTGCTGGCCAGCATCACCCACGGCACACAAACCCAGATCCCCGGCGGTGACAGTGTGTTTTTGGAAGGAGACACCGTTGTGGCAGTTACTTCCGGCCGCGGGATCTTAAAAAGCATCAATGATATTTTCGCTTAAACGGAGTCGTCTATGAACTACAAAATGATGGGACGCTTCATCGGGCAAATCGTTGCCGTAGAAGCAGTATTTTTGATCCCCGCTCTGCTCATCAGTGTTTTTAGTGGGGAGCAGGCCGCAGTAGCCGGCTTCCTGCTGACCCTTGGGGTGATGCTCGCTGTAGGCAGTATCCTGCTGCTGACCTGCCGCAAAGCCGGAACGGTTTTCGGTGCCCGGGAGGGTTTGGTTTGCGTTGGTCTGAGCTGGGTGGTGCTGAGTCTTTTGGGCTGCCTGCCCTTCTGGTTCTCCCGGGAGATCCCCTCCTTTATGGATGCTTTTTTTGAAAGCGTGTCCGGGTTTACCACCACCGGCTCTTCCATTCTTTCCGATATTGAAAGCATGAGCAACGGGCTTAAATACTGGCGCAGCTTTACCCATTGGCTGGGCGGTATGGGTGTGCTGGTTTTCCTTTTGGCCATCACTCCCACAGGGGGCAATGACAAGGGCTTTACCATGCATCTTCTGCGGGCAGAAAGCCCCGGACCGGATGTGGGAAAGCTGGTGCCGAAAATGCGTCAGACCGCCATGATCCTGTATATGATCTACATTGCCATGACCGTCATCAATGTGGTATTCCTGCTCCTGGGTGGTATGGACCTGTTGGAAGCAGTCTGCACTGCCTTCGGCTGTGCCGGCACCGGTGGCTTCGGCATTAAAAACGATTCCATAGCATCCTATAGTCCATATATCCAAAATGTTTGCACCGTGTTTATGTTCCTCTTTGGCATCAACTTCAGCTGCTATTATCTGCTGCTTTTGGGCCATGTGCGCAGCGTGTTTAAAGACGGTGAGCTGCGGCTGTACATCGGCATCGCACTGCTGACCGTAGCGCTGATCGCACTGGATATTCGCAAGCTTTACGGCTCCGTTTCCGAAACCATTCGCCACGCAGCCTTCCAGGTCAGCTCCATCATGACTACCACCGGCTTTGCCACCACGGATTTTGACCTGTGGCCCAGCTTCTCCAAAGGACTTTTGATGATGCTGATGGTGGTTGGCGCCTGTGCCGGCTCTACCGGCGGCGGTCTGAAGTGCGCCCGGGTCTTGCTGCTTTTTAAAAGCCTGCGGCGGAACATCCGCCAAGTCATGAACCCCCGCAAGGTGCAGGTGATCCGAAACAGTGGACGGGTCGTGGATGAGCGCATTCTTGCCAATACAAATGCATACCTGGCAGCCTATGTGATCATTATCATCGTCAGTTTTCTGCTGATCAGCCTGGATAATTTCTCCACAGGCACAAATATCACCGCTGTCCTGGCCTGCTTTAACAACATCGGACCGGGTCTGGAGGCTGTAGGTCCTACCTGCAATTTCAGCGGCTTCAGCGATTTTTCCAAGTTCGTTCTGATCATGGATATGCTGGCAGGACGCCTGGAGATCTTCCCCATTCTGGCACTGTTCTCACGGGGCACATGGACCCGAAAATAAAAGACTCCCCCCGGGATGTGCTTCTTTCGAAGCGCATCCCGGGCTGTCTTTTTGCCCCCGCAGGGGCCTTCCTTCCTCTTCTCTTTCAAAGCAGGTCTGAATTCTCGGTCAGTTCGCAATTTCCTGTTGATTCCCAAGGGAAATTGTTGTACAATCACAGTATGTTTCTATAGAAAGAGGATAATACTATGCGTATCGTTATTAAAGTCGGAACCTCCACCTTGGCCCATGCCGGTGGACGGCTGAATATCCGACGGGTAGAGCTTCTTTGCAAGGTGCTCAGTGACCTGAAGAATGCAGGCTGCCAAATCGTATTGGTCTCCTCCGGTGCCATTGGCATGGGTGTGGGAAAACTGGGGCTGTCCGGAAGACCCGAAGATATGCCCGGTAAGCAGGCAGCTGCCGCTGTGGGTCAGTGCGAGCTGATGTATACATACGACAAGCTGTTTTCTGAATATAACCACACCGTGGCGCAGATCCTGCTGACCGCGGATGATATTCACGACAAATGCCGCAGCAACTACGTCCACGATACTTTGGAGCGGCTTCTGGGTTGGGGTGTGCTGCCCATCGTCAACGAAAACGACGCAGTGGCCATCGACGAGATTGGCATTCACACCACCATTGGTGAGAACGACAGCCTTTCCGCCATCGTTGCCAAGCTGGTGGATGCCGATATACTGGTGCTGCTTTCCGATATCGACGGTCTTTACACTGCAGATCCCCGCAAAGATCCCACTGCCACTTTGATCCCCACTGTTGAGGAGATCACTCCCGAGATCCTGGCCCTGGCAGGCGGTGCAGGCTCTTCTCTCGGCTCCGGCGGCATGGCCACCAAGCTGAAGGCTGCACAGATCGCCACCGGTGCCGGCATCGACATGGTGATCACCAACGGAGAAAATCCCGAAGGTCTGTATGCCCTTTTGGAAGGCAACAGCATCGGTACTCGCTTTATAGGAAGGAGAGGGTAACTATGACGACCCAACAGATCCTGGTTGCTGCCAAGGAGTATGCGCCCAGCCTGGCGGCTGTGGATACCGCCATCAAAAACAGCGCTTTGTCCGCTATGGCAGATGCGCTGGAAGCAAACAGTGAAAGTATCCTGCAGGCAAATGCCCAGGATATAGAAAACGCCAAGGGCCACCTCTCCCCTTCCATGCTTGACCGCCTCGCTTTGTCCGAGGATCGGATCCGCGGCATGGCAGAGGGCATCCGCCAAGTGATCTCTTTGCCGGATCCGGTGGGCCGGGTGCGCAATCGTGTGCAGCGCCCCAACGGTATTGTCATTGAGCAGGTGGGCGTCCCCATGGGTGTGATCGCCATCGTCTATGAAAGCCGCCCCAACGTCACCTCTGACGCAGCCGCCCTGGCCATCAAAGCAGGCTCTGCCTGCGTGCTGCGCAGCGGCAAGGATGCGTTTCTGTCCGCCAATGCCATCGTTGCCGCCATGCAGGAAGGTCTGGCAAAGGTCGGTCTTGCCCGGGAGCTGGTCCAGCTGATCCAGGACACCACCCGGCAAAGCGTCACCGACTTGATGGAAGCCGTAGGCTATGTGGATCTTCTGATCCCCCGGGGCGGTGCCGGTCTGATCAAGGCCTGCACCGAAGGCGCGAAGGTTCCCTGTATCCAAACCGGTACCGGCATATGCCATATCTATGTTGATAGATCCGCGGATCAGGAAATGGCGCTGAATATCATCGAAAACGCAAAAACCAGCCGTCCTTCCGTGTGCAACGCGGCAGAAAGCTGCCTGGTACATCAGGATATCGCAAAAGAATTCCTTCCCAAGCTGCACAAGCGGCTTGTAACGGACCGGGCTGTCAATCCCGTGGAGCTGCGGCTCGACCCCACTGCAGCAGCTATCATCCCCGGAACACCTGCAGACAGCCGGGACTTTGACACCGAATATCTGGACTACATCCTGGCTGTTGGCATCGTGCCGGACGCAGAGCAGGCCATGGCCCATATCGCTTTGCACTCCACCGGTCACAGCGAGTGCATCGTTACCAATGACACCGCAGTTGCCAACCGCTTTGCCCGGGTGGTGGACAGCTCTGCCGTGTATGTCAATTGCTCCACCCGGTTCACCGATGGCGGAGAGTTCGGATTGGGCTGCGAGATCGGCATCTCCACCCAAAAGCTCCACGCCCGGGGTCCCATGGGATTGGACGAGATCTGCACATACAAGTACGTCATCCACGGTGACGGACAGATCAGATAACACAGAATCGAGGTCTTACTATGAATCATACATTCGGTTTTATCGGCACCGGCAATATGGGCGGTGCTTTGGCAAGATCTGCCGCAAAGGCACTTGCACCGGAAAGCATCTTCCTTGCCGACCAGCTGGCCGAGAAGGCCGCTGCCCTGGCAGCAGAGTTGGGCTGCAGCAGCACAGCTGCAAAAACCGTTGCTGCGCAGTGCGAGTATATTTTCCTGGGTGTTAAGCCCCAGGTGATGGATGTGATGCTGGCGCAAATCGGACCGGTCCTGAAAAACCGCACCGACAGCTTTGTGCTGGTGTCCATGGCAGCAGGTGTTGCCATCTCTGACATTCGCCGCATGGCAGGCGGTGAGTACCCTGTGATCCGCATCATGCCCAACATCCCCGTCAGCGTTGGCGGAGGTATGATCCTCTACGATGTTACCCAGAATGTCAGCCAGGAGGCAGAGGCTTTCTTCTGCCAGGCTATGCAGTTTGCAGGCAAGCTGGATCGGCTGCCGGAAAAGCTGATCGACGCCGGCAGCGCGCTGTCCGGTTGCGGCCCTGCCTTCGTCAGCATCTTCCTGGAGGCTTTGGCTGACGGTGCAGTTGCCTGCGGTCTTTCCCGCAGCCAGGCCATTACCTATGCATCACAAACCCTCTCCGGCACTGCCAAAATGATCGCAGAAACCGGCATGCATCCCGGGGTACTGAAGGATGCGGTTTGCTCTCCCGGCGGCAGCACCATTGCCGGTGTGGCTGCTTTGGAGCAGAGCGGATTCCGCGCTGCAGCCATTGATGCGGTGGTGACCGCCTTCGAAAGAACACAGGAATTGGGAAAATAACCAAAAATCTCTCCGCCTGCCTTAAAAAAAACTGCGTAAAAAATGCATTTTTTATTTTACAACAGCCCATAGTTGTATTATAATAGGTGGGTAAATCGGCAAGCGACCAAAGTCGTAATTTGATTTCCAAACAGGAGTGTTGAATATGAGTCGGATGTTAGGTACCGTTTCTATGGGTCTGCGCGCTCCCATTATCCGCGAGGGTGAGGATCTGGCACAGATCGTTGTAGATTGCATTATGCAAGCTGTGGAAAACGGTGATTTTCAGGTGCGTGACCGGGACGTAGTCGCCATCACGGAGTCTATCGTTGCCCGTATCCAGGGTAACTATGTTACCATTGACGATATTGCCACTGACGTGCGCAATAAGTTTGGCGGAGAAACCGTCGGTGTGATCTTCCCGATCCTCAGCCGCAACCGTTTCTCCACCTGCCTGCGGGGTATTGCAAAGGGCTGCAAGAAAGTGATCATGATGCTCAGCTATCCCAGCGACGAGGTTGGCAACAATCTGGTCAGCCCGGACAAGCTGGACGAATCCGGTGTGAACCCCTATTCCGATGTGCTGGATATTCAGCAGTACCGGGCAGCCTTTGGCTACGAGAAGCATCCCTTCACCGGCATGGACTATGTGCAGTACTACGATGACCTGATCCATGAGTGCGGTGCAGAAGTGGAATTTGTTTTTGCCAACGATCCCCGGGTGATCCTGCGCTACACCAAGAATGTGCTCAACTGTGATATCCACACCCGGCAGCGCACCAAGCGTCTGCTCCGGGAGGCCGGTGCTGAGAAGGTGTTCGGCATGGACGAGATCATGAGCGCCCCCATTGGAAACAGCGGCTACAACGAGCGTTACGGTCTGCTGGGCTCCAACAAGTCTACTGAAGAAAAGATCAAGCTGTTCCCCAGAGATTGCCAGGATCTTGTGGAAGACATTCAGAACCGTCTTCAGAAGCTCACCGGCAAGCTGGTGGAAGTCATGGTTTACGGTGACGGTGCGTTTAAAGATCCGGTGGGCAAGATCTGGGAGCTGGCTGATCCCGTGGTTTCCCCCGCCTACACCATCGGTCTTGAAGGCACACCCCATGAGCTGAAGCTGAAGTATCTGGCTGACAATGACTTTGCAGGACTCTCCGGCAAGGAGCTTCGGGAAGCCATTGAAAGCAAGATCAAAACCAAGGACCAGAAGATGGACGGTCAAATGGGTACAACTCCCCGCCGCCTGACCGATCTGATCGGCTCTCTGTGCGATCTGACCTCCGGCTCCGGTGATAAGGGCACACCCTTCGTCTATATCCAGGGCTACTTCGACAACTATACCGACGAATAAGAAAAACCCCGAAATGCCAACGCATTTCGGGGTTTTTGTGCAGAATCGAAGGAAAAGCACCCTTTCGTCACTATACGGTGCGCTTCCGCCTTGCTTTGTCACGCGAACAGATAATACGCGCCCCACAGCAGACTCAGGTGGACCGGGTAGTAAAGGTAAAAGATCCATTTCATATTCCATCTGCCCCGCTGCCCGTTATACAGCGCCAGCAGAGGCAGTGCCAGCAGGGAAAGCCACTGTCCCTGCCACATATACGAAGACATTGCGCACAGACACACCGCTGCACCTGCCAGCCGCCAGGCTATGTTCGGCAGCAGATACACCAGAACCGGCAGCATTACTCCGGCAAAATCGTACTCCAGCCGGAAGTCCACCTGAGGGAAAAGGGGCTGCACTCCATGGGTAAGAAAAAGCACAGCTGCCGTTGCCGCAGCAAAGCCTGCCCATGCCCAGGTACTTTTCCTCTGCATGGCCTGCTTCAGAAGGATCACAAGGCCCACAGATACTGAGAAAGTCAGCAATATGTTTTGCTGCATCGTGCCGGTTGCCAGGATCATGGCCGCCTGGCACACCATGCCAGGAATCGCCAAGGAAAGCAAATACCGCCTAAGACTTCCGGTATGCCGGCAGCCCTCTCCGATCATAAATGCGTAGATAGGAAATGCCAGCCGGCCGATCATCCGCCAAACCATATTGGAGGGGAAGAAGATCATGCCGATATGATCGACGGTCATGGTGACCATGGCGATCCATTTCAGTTGGTTATTGGTCAGTCCAAAATTCCTCATGGCAACTCCTGTCACGGTTGTTAGTTTCGGCTACAATTATACCCAGGCGGTGGCAGTCGGTCAAGGAGAGATTCTTAAAAAATAGGAAATACTGCCCTCTTTTGCCCCAAAAGAAGATCATACTTGTTTTTTTCATTACAAAGTGCTAGAATAACAGCATGTTACTCTTGCCCCCATCATTGATCGGAAAGGGAATGTGGCATGTTATCTTTTAAATCCGAAGCAAAGCATCCGGGTCGCGCAGCGCTAAAGCAGCGGCTGGATCAGTTTATGGCTTCTCCGCAATACATTGCTGCTTTGATGGTACTGACCCTGTTGGCTGCCGTGCTGCGTTTAGAGCTGGTGGCATACGGCATCTTTACCGTCATTGCGGTCTATACCTGCCTTTGGGGGCCGGACCTACTTCCTATGATGCCCCTGTTTATTTGCAGCTATATTGCCCCGTCGGTTGCAAACAATCCCGGCCGCAGCGAAGCCTCTGTCTTTTCTGCAGGCCATGGCGGCATTGCCGTTCTTTGCATGGCCGCCCTGATTATATGCGCCATCCTATTTCGGCTGATCCGGGACAGAAAGCAATTCTTCTCCATCAAGTACAGGCTTTTACCGGGCATCGGGGTGCTTTGTGCCGCATATCTGCTCAGCGGCATCGGAACCGCCCATTATGGGACGGTTGCCGGAAAGAACATTCTGTTTGCCCTGGTTCAGGGCTGTTCCGTGCTGATCCCATATTTTCTGTTTTCCGGAGGCGTCCGTTGGCAAGCTGTCCGCAGGGATTACTTCCCCTGGATCGGCTTCTGCACCGGCGGCGTTCTGATCGGTCAGATCCTTTGGATCTATCTGACCCAAGGTGTCATCGTTGACGGTGTGATCCACCGGACACAGATCTATGCCGGCTGGGGCATGTACAACAACATCGGCGGTCTGCTGACGATGATGATCCCCTTCGCCTTTTATCTGGCCACCAAGTACCATCGGGGCTGGATCGGCACAGTTGTGGGCTCTACCTTCTTTATCGGCATCCTGCTCACCTGCTCCCGCAGCTCCATACTCACCGGCTTTGCCATATACATGGTCTGCATCATTCTGATGCTTTACTATGCCCGCAACCGCAAGGCCAACACCATTGCGATCCTTTCCTTTATTGGTTTGATCTGCTTTGCGCTGCTGCTGTTTCACCGGCAGATCCTGACGCTTTTCAGTGACCTTTTGGAAAAGGGGTTAGACCCCTCCTCCCGGGATCTGATCTATCGGGAAGGTCTGCAAATGTTTAAAGATGCACCGGTTCTGGGTAACAGCTTCTACTCCCCCGCCTTCAAGCCCTGGGAGTGGTCCACCAACGAAGCCTTCACCGGCTTCTTCCCACCCCGCTGGCACAACACCTTTGTGCAGCTGCTGACTTGCTGCGGTACTGTGGGTTTTGCCGCGTATCTGCTGCACAGGATCCAAACCCTGCAGCTGCTGCTTTGCAGCCACAGCAAAGAAAAGACCTTTATCGCTTGCAGCGTCCTGGCACTGCTGGGCTGCAGCTTGTTTGACTGTCACTTCTTCAATATCGGTCCTGTCCTGTTTTACTCCATGGCACTGGCCTTTGCAGAAAACTGTCACGCAGGAAAATAACTCCCTCGGCAGATGCCTTCCCGGCATCTGCCGATTTCTTTGATCATATCGCTGCGCCTAACAGTATTTGGGGATTGCTTTTTAACGAAGCTGTGTTATAATCAAAAAATCCCAAGCAATCGAGGCGTTTTCCATGCAATTCATTGATATTCACACCCATGTATATCCCGACGAGATCGCGCTGAAAGCCACCCATAGCGTCCAGGATTTTTACCATATTCAAGGCTCCGCTATGAGCGGCACAGTAAAGCAGCTGCTGCAGCAGAAGCAGGCCGCCGGGATCAGCAAATCCGTGATCCTGCCGGTAGCCATCCGGCCCGACCGGGTGCGGGGGATCAATCAGTTCATTCTGGAGCAAACACAGCTGCACCCCGATCTGATCGGTTTCGGCTCTGTCCACGCTGCCATGGAGCATATCACAGACGAGGTCCAATGGATTTTTGAGGCAGGGCTGAAGGGCATTAAAATGCACCCGGATTCGCAGCGCTTCCCCATTGACGATCCCCGGCTGTTTCCGCTGTATGAAGCTGCCCGGGGCAGGCTTCCCGTGCTGCTGCATATGGGGGATCACCGATATAATTACTCGCATCCCATCAAGCTGCGCAAGATCTTGGATATGTTCCCGGGGTTGGATGTGATCGCTGCCCATTTTGGCGGCTACTCCATGTACCAGACCGCCTGCGAGCTTTTGAAGGATACCGATTGTGTGTTTGATGTTTCCAGCAGCCTGATGTTCCTTCCGGAGAAGGAAGCGGAGCGCTATATCGGTATTTACGGCGCAGAGCGCATGGCCTTCGGCTCAGACTATCCCCTGTGGGACCCGGTGACAGAGCTGGAGCGCTTTATGCGTATGGATCTGTCTGCGGAGCAGCAGGAGCAGATCGCCTGGAAAACAGCCCACAGGATATTAAAGCTGTGACCCAGGGACGGTATGCGCCCGGGTTCGCTCCAACTTTTTACCCATATAAAATTGTCCCGCCTTCTTTCGAAGCCGGGACAACATTTTTTAGGGAGTATTAGCCGTAAATCAGAGACTCAGCGTAGCGGGTAGCGATAACGCCCTCGGGCTCACCGGTCTTCTTGGACTCGGACAGGATGTGCTCGATGGAATTGTAGATGTTATCCACCTTTGTCAGCACTGCCTCCTTGTTGTAAGGTCCGTCCACCTCAGCTGCTGCGTTGATAACACCGCCGCCGTTGATGACGAAGTCAGGTGCATAGAAGATACCGCGCTGCTTCAGAGCGATACCGGAAGCCTCATCCAGGATCTGGTTGTTTGCGCCGCCGGCAACTGCCTTACACTTCAGCTGACCGATGGTGGTGGGGTTCAGGATCGCGCCCATTGCATTGGGGGAGAAGATGTCGCACTCCTGGGCATAGATCTCCTCGGTGGGAACGATGACAGCGCCAAACTCCTGAGCTGCCTTGTCAGCCATTGCCTTGTTGCTGCGGTTGGCAATGATCAGCTTTGCGCCGCTCTCGTGGAGCAGACGGCACAGATCATAACCGACCTTACCCAGGCCCTGGACAGCAATGGTCACGCCCTCCAGATCATCCCGGCCCAGTGCTACCTTGGCAGTTGCGCGGATACCCTGCCATACACCGCGGGCAGTGAAGGGGGAGGGGTCGCCGCTGTTCTGGGGCAGGCCGCAGATGTGGTTGGTCTTGCGCAGCATCACCAGTGCATCGTCACAGGTGGTGTTCACGTCCTCGGCAGTGATGTAGTCGCCGCCCAGGTTGTTGACAGCTTCACCGAAGGCCTCGAACATAGCCTCGGTCTTCTGAGAGGGGTCAGCGATGATGACACCCTTGCCGCCGCCGTGGGGCAGACCGGCAACTGCGTTCTTGTGGGACATGCCGCGGCTCAGACGCAGAACATCAAACAGGGCATCGTCGTAAGATGCATAGGGGAACAGACGGCAGCCGCCGATGGCGGGGCCCAGGTTGGTGTTGTGCACGGCAATAATTGCCTTCAAGCCAGCCTTTTCATTGTTGATAAACAGAACCTTCTCGTGTCGGTAGTTTACCATTTCGGTCATTGCATTCATTGTTTTTTCCTCCTTTTTTCGTTACAGCCGGTATAATTCCGGCCGTCTGTCCCGGAATACCGGGAAAGAACTGCGTAGTTTCTGCAATTTTTCCAAATTGCAATCTGCAGTGATGATTTCTTCCGCGTCTGCTGCCGATGCCAAGATCTCACCCATAGGGCCAAAGATGGCAGAGCCACCGCCGCAGACTTTGTCTCCGGCAGTGCCGCAGGCGTTGCAGCACACCACAAACATTTGATTTTCAATGCCACGGGCCATAGAAAGGTTTTGCATCAGACCGGTGCGGGCCTTGGGCCACTGACACACCACAAACAAAACATCCATGCCGGGCAAACACATGGTCCGGATCAGCTCCGGAAAGCGCAGATCATAGCAGATGATCACACCGCAGCTGACTCCGTCCAGGGAAAAGGTGCAGAGCTTGCTTCCCTTTTCAAACACCAGGTTTTCATTGGAGTGAGAAAACAGGTGGGTCTTGTCATAGACGGCAACCTGATTTCCCTGCCGGTCAAACACACAGGCCGTATTATAAAGCTTCCCGTCCCGCAGATTGGACACGGAGCCAGCCACAATGTTTACCCCATACTGTTTCGCCAGCGCACCGATCTCGGTTCGCACCCGGGTGCAATCCCTGTCACATATGTCAGAGGACGCATCCTTGGGAAGATAGCTGATATCCCATGTTTCCGGCAGCACCAGCACATCCGGCTGGCTTTCCATTGCCTGGGCGATCAGCTGTGCAGCATGGGCATAATTCACATCCGGCTGGGATGGGATCACATCCATTTGCAGGCAGGCGGCCTTCATTGGCAATACTCCTTGCCCATGTTCAGTGCCTTCATGTTCATTTCCACCAAAGCAGCCTTTGTGGGAGGCACCAGCTTCTGCACCACTGCCTCTGTGCCCTCAAAAGAAAGCTCCGGGTGATTCTGCAGCAGGCAACCAATGATGATCATGTTGGCCAGAGAACTGATGTCAGATTCCTTTGCCAGCTGGGTAGCCGGTACATAGAATACCTGCACATCGGTCCGGTCGACCTTTGCGTCGATCAAAGAGGAATCCAGGTAGATCTGGCCACCGGGAACCACCGTGTCCACATACTTTTCCAGGGAAGGCAGGTTCATGGCGATCAGCACATCCGGTGCCGTGACAATGGGAGAACCCACAGGGGATTCCGACAGGATCACATTACAGTTAGCGGTACCGCCACGCATCTCCGGGCCGTAAGAGGGCAGCCAGGAAACCTGCTTATCCTCCATCAAGCCCTTATATGCCAGGAACTTGCCGGCAAACAGAATGCCCTGTCCACCGAAGCCTGCGATCAAAATCTGGGTAGTCTTCATATTACTTACCCTCCTTTGCTGCAGTACGGTCCTTGTAAACGCCCAGGGGATAGTAAGGCAGCATATCGCTCTCTACCCACTCCAGTGCCTTCTGAGGTGTCATGCCCCAGTTGGTGGGACAGGCGGAAATGACCTCCACCAGAGAGAAGCCCTTTCCTTCGATCTGATTCTGGAATGCCTTCTTGATAGCCTTCTTGGCAGCGTTGACATTCTTCACGTTGTTCACAGCCACACGGGTAATGTACTCCGGGCCTTCCAGGGTAGCCAGCAGCTCGCTGACACGGATGGGCCAGCCGCAGTGCTTGACATCACGGCCATAGGGAGAGGTCTGTGTCACCTGTCCGGGCAGGCTGGTAGGTGCCATCTGACCGCCGGTCATGCCGTAGATGGCATTGTTAACGAAAATAACGGTAATGTTCTCGTTTCTTGCAGCGGAATGGACTGTTTCAGCCATACCGATGGATGCCAGGTCACCGTCACCCTGATAAGTAAAGACGATGTTATCCGGGCGGCAGCGCTTAATGCCAGTAGCAACCGCAGGTGCTCTGCCGTGGGCAGCTTCGATCATATCACAGGCGAAATAATCATACGCCATAACCGCACAGCCAACCGGTGCCACACCGATGGCCTTGCCCTCGATTCCCAGCTCGTCAATGGCTTCAGCCACCAATCTGTGGATAATGCCGTGGGGGCAGCCGGGGCAGTAGTGCAGCGGTGCATCTGTTAAAGCCTTAGGCTTCTGAAATACAACAGCCATTTTTAGAACTCTCCTTTCTGTGCCTTGCGCAGGGATTCCAGCACTTCGTCAGGACTGGGGATCATACCGCCGCAGCGGTTGCACAAGCCCACGGGGCGCCTGCACTGGGTAGCCAGGCGCACATCTTCGATCATCTGACCCATGCTCAGCTCCACGCTGACAAAGCCCTTGACCTGGTCAGCAGCCTTCAGCAGTGCATCCTTGGGGAAGGGCCACAGGGTAATGGGACGGATCAGGCCTGCCTTAATGCCTTCGGCTCTGGCAGCCACCACCGCATTCTTTGCAACACGGGAAGCAATACCGAAGGCGACCACGCAGATCTCTGCGTCCTCCATCATGTACTCTTCCCACATTGCCTCGTTCTGCTCCACCAGCTTATAACGCTCGTAGCGCTCAAAGTTCTTACGCTCCAGCTGGTCAGGCTGCAGGTACAGGGAGTTAACGATATTGTGGGGGCGCTGGCACCGGGTACCGGTCAGTGCCCAGGGCTTTTCATATGTTTCAATCTCAGCATCTTCAAAGGAGATGGGCTCCATCATCTGACCGATGGTGCCGTCTGCCAGGATCATTGCGGTCATGCTGTACTTGTCTGCCAGGTTGAAGCCCTTGATGGTCAGGCTTGCCATCTCCTGCACAGAGGCAGGTGCCAGCACGATCATCCGGTAGTCACCGTGACCGCCGCCCTTGGTGGCCTGGAAATAGTCAGACTGGGATGGCTGGATACCGCCCAGGCCGGGGCCGCCACGCTGAACATTGACCACAAATGCAGGTACATCCGAACCGGCAATGTAGCTGAGGCCTTCTGTCTTCAGGGAGATTCCAGGGCTGGAGGAGGAGGTCATAACACGCATACCGGCTGCAGCTGCACCGTATACCATGTTAATGGATGCGATCTCGCTTTCTGCCTGGAGAAAAACACCGCCGATCTTGGGCATCTTCTTTGCCATGTACGCAGCGATCTCCGTCTGCGGGGTAATGGGATATCCGAAGTAGTGACGGCAACCGGCACGGATCGCAGCTTCCGCGATGGCCTCGTTGCCCTTCATAAGTACACGTTCTGCCATGATATACCTCCTTATTTCTCCACAGTAATGATGCAATCAGGACACATGGTGGCGCAGAAGGCGCAGCCGATACACTTGTCCGGGTCTGCCATTACCGCAGGGGAATATCCTTTCTGATTGATAGAACCTGTGTCGATGGTAAGGCAGCCCTTGGGACAGGCATTGACGCACAGCCCGCAGCCCTTACACAGATCCGTTTGAAATGTGAGCTTTGGCATGATGATTCCTCCTTAGACAGTTGGTAAATCAAAAATTTTTTTCTGCAGCTGCAAAGGCATGACCGGTGCATTCAGTTGGTCAAGCTGTTTGGCAACGGAGGCCTCAGCGGTATGGATCCACAAAGGAAGTCCGCTCAAACTGCAGAGTTTTTCTATGTAGTCGCAGGCACCGGTCACATCCTCAGGGGTGGTTTCCGTGCCCAGGTTGGTGTTGTTGATAATGCAGGTAAACTGCAGCCCGCAGGCAGCCTCAATCTCCCGCATCACCTCAAGTGCGTCCTCCGGGGTCCGGGTCAGCGGACGGCAGCTGTTGGCAACAAATGCCATGCGGTAGTTATTCTCTTCCAGGATAAAGGGTGTAAACCGTCCCAGGGCATATGCGCCCCGGTCATCTCCGCCGATATCCATAATGCCGTACACGGATCTGTCCTGCACCAGGCGGTAGCTTTCCGCCGGAAGGGCAGGCAGGTCCACATTGGAATTGGCATACTGGGGGCTGATCAGATCCACCCCGGCCTCCTTCAGCTCCGGTGCGCTGTCCTTGGTTCGAAAATAGGGATTCACGATATCCAGGTCCGCAATACAGACCTTCTTCCCTTCCTTTGCCAAAAGAAGCGCATAGTTTACTGCAATATTGGTTTTTCCGCTGCCGTAGTGTCCGGCAAACAGGGTCAGTCTTTTATGGTCCATGGAGTTCTCCTTCACCGGCTTTTTACAGCTGTTTCCGGATGATCTTGCCGCTGGTGGTCTTGGGCAGGCTCTCCCGGAACTCCACGATCCGGGGGTACTTATAGGGTGCAGTACGGGACTTGACATAGTCCTGGATCTGCTTACGCAGCTCGTCTGTGCCCTTAAAGTCCTTGACAAGCACGATAGACGCCTTGACCACCTGTCCCCGGACCTCATCCGGTGCAGCAGAAACACCGCACTCCAAAACATACGGCAGTTCCATAATGACATTTTCGATCTCGAAGGGTCCAATCCGGTAGCCGGAGGACTTGATCACATCGTCGGCACGGCCCACATACCAGTAGTAGCCGTCCTCATCCTTCCATGCCAGGTCACCGGTGTGGTAATACCCGTCGCGCCAGGTGTCCGCCGTCACATCGGGACTTCCTTCGTAAGCAAAGCTCAGGCCGCAGGGCAGTCCCTTGGAAATATCAATGCAGATCTCACCGGTCTCACCGGGATCCACCGGGCTGCCCTCCGCATCCAAAAGCTCCACATGGTACAGCGGCACAGGCTTGCCCATAGAGCCCAGCTTGTGTGCGCTGCCCACCAGATTGCCGATGATCAGTGTGCTTTCCGACTGTCCGAAGCCTTCCATAATATCCAGCCCCGTCGCCTTTTGGAACTGCCGGTACACCTCAGGATTCAGTGCCTCACCGGCAGTAGACGCATGCTGGATAGAACTCAGGTCGAACCGGCTCAGATCCTGCTTTGCCAGCATCCGGTACATGGTAGGCGGTGCGCAGAAGGTGGTAATGCCGTACTGCGCAAACTTGGGCAGGATCTGCTCCGCATCAAAGCGATCAAAGTCATAGACAAACAGGCCCGCCTCGCACAGCCACTGACCGTAGAGCTTGCCCCACAGGGATTTTGCCCAGCCGGTGTCGGAAATGGTCAGATGCAAGCCATCCGGGCGAACACCGTGCCAATACTTGGCGGTGATGAAATGGCCCAGAGGGTATTTATAGTTGTGTGCAGCCAGCTTGGGATATCCGGAGGTACCGGAGGTAAAGAACATCAGCATAGGATCAGAGCCGCAGGGTGCGTCCTCTGCCCGTGCAAAGTGGCTGCTGTACATGGAGTATTCTTCGTTAAAATCGTGCCAGCCTTCCCGGCTGCCGCCCACCAGGATCTTGTGGGCCAAAGCAGGATACTGCTTTGCTGCCTCGTCCACAGCCTCTGCGGTTTCCCCGTCTGCTGTGCAAAGGATGGCGCGGACATCCGCCGCCTGGAAGCGGTAAGCAAAGTCCTTGGTCAGCAATTGGTTGGTTGCAGGAATGGCAACAGCGCCCAGCTTGTGCAGACCCAGAATGGCAAACCAGAACTGATAGTGCCGTTTCAGCACCAGCATGACCCGGTCGCCCCGCTTGATGCCCATGGCTTTGAAATAGTTGGCAGCCCGGGCAGATTCCTTCTTCATGTCCTGGAAGGTGAAGGTGCGCTCTGTGCCGTCCTGGGCAATATGCAGCATCGCCCGACGGTCGGGCTTGCTTCTTCCCAGGGCATCCACCACATCAAAGGCAAAGTTGAACTGCTCCTCATTTTTAAAGGCGATGGCTGTCAGATTGCCCTGATCATCCTCTGTGGGAACAATGAAATCGTGATAGATCCGGCGCTCCGCATCCGAAGCTTTCTTTGCAGTTGCCGGCTTTGCCACCGCTGCCGCCTGCTCACCCTCACGGGCAGCAGAATTGGAAAGGACGATGGCATAGAAAGAGCAGTCCTCCCCTTCCACTGCGATCATGCCGTGGGGGGTGGAAGAATCGTAGTAAATACAGTCACCGGCATGGAGGATCTCGGTATTGCCGCCGATCTGGATCTTCATGTGACCCTTGATCACAATGTCACATTCCTGACCCTCATGGGTGGTCAGTTCAATGTCCTCGTACTGCGCACCGGGACGGTAGGCCAGCTCCATATAAAGCGGCAGCGCGATACGGTTACGAAAATCCGCTGCCAGGTTATAGCCCACCATGTGGTGAGCTTCCTCAATGCGCTGTCCCTCTCCCTTACGGGTCAGGGCATAGGAACGCAGCTTCGGGCTGCGGCCTTCCAGCAGATCGGAGAAGTCAACACCGAAGATCAGAACACAGCGATACAAAAACGCAATGCTCATATTCCGGCTGCCTTCCTCGTACTGCATATATTCTTCTACAGACACATTTGTGCGCTGCGCCATTTCCTCCACGGTAAATCCGCTGATCTGCCGCAGCTCCCGGATGCGCCCCGCAACCTGACGGATCTTATAATCCATGCCTGTCATCATAGTTTCCATATTGCACCTCATAAAAAGCAAAAAAGCCCGTCTCAAAGATGATTCCTTGAGACGAGCCGTATAGCCCGCGGTACCACTCAAATTGCAGCCGCCTCACAGCAAACTGCCCCTTATCAGGTGCCAGCACACCTTAAGCACTTACGCAGCTGACGCGTGGAGGTTCTACAAGTGTCAAACACGTTCTTCCTCCCGGCTCCGGAGGGACAAGCACGCTGCTTCTGCCATGGCTCACACCAACCGCCAATTCTCTGAGACAGGGGTATGCAGAGGCTATCTCCATCAATGCCTTTATAATATGGAATCATACCATTTTCTTGTATAGTTGTCAATAAAAACTTATTTTTTGTCGCAGCCGTCCGGCTGCTGGGTGCACCGGGCACAAGGCCCGGGCAATTACAGCTTATTGCGGATGATCTTACCGCTGATGGTCTTGGGAAGCTCCTCACGGAATTCCACGATCCGGGGATATTTGTAGGGCGCTGTGTGCTGCTTGACGTAGTTCTGGATCTCCTTCTTCAGCTCCTCCGTGCCTTCCGTTCCGGAAACCAGCACGATACATGCCTTTACCACCTGACCCCGGACCTCATCGGGGGCGGCACAGACACCGCACTCCAAAACATACGGCAGCTCCATGATGGTGGATTCGATCTCAAAGGGTCCGATCCGGTAGCCGGAGGACTTGATCACATCGTCGGCACGACCCACATACCAGTAGTAGCCGTCCTCATCCCGCCATGCCAGGTCACCGGTGTGATACATACCGTCATGCCATGCGGCATCGGTGGCCTCCTGGTTGCGATAGTATCCCAGGAACACACCGCAGGTAGGTACAGGCTCGGTGCGGATCACGATCTCGCCATTGACACCGTCCTCCACAGAATTGCCGTCCTGGTCCACCAGGTCGATGCCATAGCCGGGAACCGGCTTGCCCATTGCGCCGGGCTTCAGCTGTGTGCCCAGCAGGTTGGCGATGCCCAGGGTCATTTCCGTCTGTCCGAAGCCCTCTGCGATCCGCAGACCGGTGGCCTTTTCAAACTGATAGAACACCTCGGGGTTCAGCGCTTCGCCGGCAGTGGTTGCGTGGTGGATGGAGGACAGATCGTACTTGCTCAGATCCTGCTTGATGAGCATACGGTACATGGTAGGCGGTGCGCAGAAGGTGGTAATGCCATACTTCGCAAACATAGGCAGGATCTTCTCCGCGTCGAAGCGGTCGAAGTCGTAGGTAAACACTGCACCTTCACACAGCCACTGACCGTAGAGCTTGCCCCACAGAGCCTTGCCCCAGCCGGTCTCGGAAATGGTAAAGTGCAATCCGTCGGTCTCGCACAGATGCCAGTACTTGGCAGTGACATAGTGGCCCAAGGCATACTTGTAGCTGTGCATTGCCATCTTGGGATAGCCGGTAGTGCCGGAGGTAAAGAGCATCAGCATGGGATCGGAGCCGCAGGGGGCATCCTCAGTGCGGGTATAGCGGCGGCTGAACAGGCTGTACTCCTCATCATAGCTGTGCCAGCCCTCTCTGCTGCCATTGACGATGATCTTGGTCAGGCTCATGCCGGTAACCTGCTCTGCCAGCTCGATCTGGTGTGCCGTGTCACCGTCTGCCGTGCACAGGACCGCACTGACATCCGCTGCCTTGAAGCGATAAGTGAAGTCGTGCTCCACCAGCTGATTAGTTGCCGGGATGGCAATAGCGCCCAGCTTGTGCAGGCCCAGGATGGCAAACCAGAACTGATAGTGCCGCTTCAGCACCAGCATGACCCGGTCGCCCCGCTTGATGCCCAGGGACTTGAAGTAATTGGCGCTCTGGGAAGATGCGTCCTTGATATCCTTAAAGGTAAAGCGCCGCTCGGTCATGTCATTGGCAATGTGGAGCATTGCCAGCTTATCCGGATCCCGGCGGGCAATGGCATCCACGGTATCAAAGGCAAAGTTATACCGGTCTGCATCCATGAAGCGCATATCGGTCATTGCACCGTGCTCGTCCTCTGTGGTCTGAATGAACTTTTCGCACAGCAGCGGCTTGTCCGCCTTGTTGGTTTTGCTTCTGCCGATGTACAGCGGCTGATCGGTGGTATCGTCTGCCATGATCATGGCAAGGAATACACAATCCTGTCCGTCAATGGCGATCATGCCGTGGGGAGTGGAGGATTTGTAGAAAATACTGTCACCTTCCCGCAGGATCTCTTCCTTGTCACCTACGCGGATGCGCATAGAGCCCTTGAGCACCAGGTCAAATTCCTGACCGGTGTGGGTAGTGGTGTGGATGGGCATGTTCTGCAGCTCCTGGGAATACTGGTAAGTGACCCAGTAGGGTGTTGCCAGCTTCTTACGGAACATAGGAGCCATATCCTGGATGGTGATACCATCCTCGCTGGCGGTTACCAGGCCCTTACCTCTGCGGGTAACGGTATAGCCGGACAGCTTTGCGCTATGACCTTCCAAAAGGTCTGTGATCTCCAGACCAAACACCTTGGCACACTTATGCATAAAGGTAAACGGCAGATCCACCGTGCCTGTCTCGTACAGGCGGTAAGCCTCCTCGGAAACCTCCGTCAAGTCCGCCATCTTTTCCATGCTGTAACCCAGGATCTGACGCATTTCACGAATACGCAGCGCGATCTCCTGGAGCTGATTGACAGTAGATTGGTTGGTCATCGTAATCATCCTTTCGTTAAAGAAAATAAAAACTCGTCTCAAGTCAACACTTGAGACGAGTAAAATCCACCCGCGGTACCACTCAAATTATGGCCGAAAAGCCATCCCTTCAGGCTCTGACAAGCCCTATCCCTTAACGCGGGCAAACGGGAGCGCCTGTTGCACTGCATTCAGCTCTCCGGCTCGGAAGTGATGGGTCTGTAGGTTGGAAACTATCGGCTCGCACCATATGCCGACTCTCTGAAAGTTTTCGCTGCCTGACCGTCTTCGTCACAGCCTTTTCCTGTATTGCTGATACTTTACCATGTCCACAGCAGAAAGTCAAATGTTTTTCTTCTAAAGATTTTTTAATTTTTCACCGTCTGTTTTGTGCATATTAACAAATCTCCGCAGTATCCTACATTTTTGTTGACAAATCCACGGATTTGTGATTAAATCCTAGCATAAACAAGAAAGACTTTGACGGAAAATTCGCTTTTCCCGAATGCTTCAGAGAGCCGGCGGTAGGTGCAAGCCGGCGCGGACGGTTTTTGCGATCTGATTCCTGAGTCGGTTTTGCCAAAGCAGGGCGCTGCGCGCTTGCAGCCTCTGTCAGTAGTGAGATCCGGTTGCCCCCGTTACGGGCTGGGATTTGTCAGAATCCGAGAGTGATCTCTTGGTAACTTGCCGCGATGCTTTCCGGGGTTACCTACGAAAGAGATAATCAGGGTGATACCGCGAATGTCAATTCGTCCCTGAGGCTGAAAGGCCTCAGGGATTTCTTTTTATTCTATGTAAGGGAGCTTTTGCCATGAAAAAAATCCAGATCAGTGATATGACTATGAAGCAGGCAGCGGAAGGCTTCTGCCTTTCCTTCAAGGAAAAAATTGAGCTTGCCAAGCTGTTGGATAAGCTGGGTGTCAGCGTGATCGAGCTGGAGGGCATTCAAAATGCCCGGATCGACGCACTGCGGATCAAGTCCATCGCAGCCGCAGTTACCGGCAGCACCGTAGCTGTCCCCGTTCAGCTGACCCAGGAAAGCGTGGACGCTGTCTGGAATGCGCTGCAGGGCGCAAAGCTTCCCCGGCTTCAGGTCTGCGCTCCGGTAAGCCCTGTGCAGATGGAGTATCTGTTCCACAAAAAGCCGGAAGCCATGCTGGATGCCATTGGCAAAACCGTTGCCGCCTGTAAGGCTGTCTGCCAGGATGTGGAATTCATTGCAGATGATGCCACCCGCAGCGAAGCAGAGTTCCTGCAGCAGGCACTGCGCAGTGCCATGGATGCCGGTGCCACCACTGTGACCCTGTGCGACACCGCCGGCATTATGCTGCCGGGTGAGCTGACCCAGTGGATCCGGGATCTGAACGATGCCATGCCGGCACTTTCCAATGTGTCTTTGGGTGTTTCCTGCTGCAACACCCTGTCCATGGCAGATGCCTGTGCCATTGCTGCCGCCTGTGAAGGTGTGGCAGAGGTCAAGGCCGCAGCCTACCCCATCACCGCTCCCAGCCTTGCCAATGTGGCACGGGTCATTGCCGCCAAAGCAGACCACATGGGTGTGCAGTGCGATATCCGGGTGACTCAGCTGAGCCGCATCGTGGATCAGATCACCTGGATGTGCCAGGAGGGCAAGCATCCCAGCAGTCTTTCCGGAGAGCAGGACGATTCCGGCATCTATCTCACTGCAGCAGACGATGCCTCCGCTGTGGCCAAGGCCGTGGAAAGCCTGGGCTACGATCTGTCCGAAGAAGACATTGCAAAGGTATACGAGGCATTCCTGCAGATCGCAGACAAGAAAAACCAGGTCAGCACCAAGGAGCTGGATGCCATCGTCGCCTCCGCTGCCATGCAAGTGCCTTCCACCTATCAGCTGGATACCTACGTGATCACCTCCGGCAACAGCATTTCCGCCACAGCCCACATTCGGCTGAACCACAAGGGAACGATTCTGGAGGGTGTGCACATCGGTGACGGTTCTATCGATGCCGCCTTTAAAACCATTGATATGATCACCGGCTGCCATTACGAGCTGGACGATTTCCAGCTGCAGGCAGTTACCGAAGGCCGGGAGGCTATGGGTCAGACCGTAGTCAAGCTCCGTGCCGACGGCAAGGTGTATTCCGGCCGGGGTATCTCCACAGATATCGTCGGCGCCGGTATCCGGGCCTATTTGAGCGCCCTGAACAAGATCGTCTATGAGGAGGAAGAAGTATGAAGCTTTCCTTTTCTACCCGGGGCTGGCCGGGATTCAGCTGGGAGGAAATGCTGGAAACAGCCGTAGATATGGGCTTTTCCGGTGTGGAAGTTTATAATCTGCCGAAATTTGACGCCCTTTGGGATAAGGGCGGTCCGTTCCATAAGTATCAGATTGCCTCTACCGCACTGCAGCTGCGGGAGAAGAAGCTGTCTGTCCCCTGCTTTGACACCTCCTGTGATCTGAGCAGTGACGCTGCTTCTGTAGAAACCCTGAACCAGCTTTTGGAAATTGCCCGCAATGCCCGGGTCCCCTATGTGGTTGCCTGCGCACTGACCGACAACGAAGAAGCTGTGATCCAGCGACTAGAGCAGCTGATCGGCACAGCAGAAGCCATGGGCGTTACCATCCTTTTGAAAACCAGCGGCATTTATGCCGATACCGCCCGGCTGCGGGGTCTTTTGGACCGCTTTGCCAGTGATCATCTCGGTGCACTTTGGGATGTGCATCATCCTTATCGGGACTTTGGCGAAAGCGGTGACGCCACCATCAAGAATCTGGGTGCGTATGTCTGCCATGTGCATCTGCGGGATTCCGATGATGCCGGTGTGTATCAGCTGATCGGTGAGGGTACGATGCCCATAGACGATGTGATGCGGGCGCTGTCCTCTGTGAATTACGACGGCTTTATCTCTTTGGAATGGAAGCCGGAATGGCTGGAGGATCTGCAGGATCCGGAGGTCATCTTCCCCTACTTCGTCAACTATATGTCCCGCTTCCACTCTACCCGCAGCATGAAAAAGTCCCTTTATTTCAATCATGACGGCAGCGGTCAGTACATTTGGAAAAAAGACGAGCTTATCGATCTGACCTTCTCTCAGGTGCTGGACCGTGTTGCCGAGGAGTTCCCGGATCAGTACTGCTTTAAGTACACCACGCTGGACTACACCCGGACCTATTCCCAGTTCCGTGAGGATGTGGACCGTTTTGCAAGAGCCCTGGTGTCCCTGGGTGTCAAGGCCGGATCTAAGGTTGCGGTTTGGGCCACCAATGTGCCTGCATGGTACATCACCTTCTGGGCCACCACGAAGCTTGGCGCGGTGCTGGTTACCGTGAACACCGCCTACAAGATCCACGAAGCGGAATATCTGCTGCGGCAATCCGATACCCACACCCTGGTGATGATCGAAGATTGTCTGGACTCCAACTATAAGTCCATCATCAACGAGCTTTGCCCGGAGATCGCTTCCACCAAGGCCGGAGAGCCGCTGCACTGCAAGAAGCTTCCCTTCCTGCGCAATGTGATCACCGTCGGCTTCAAGCAGCCCGGCTGCCTGACCTTTGACGAGGCAATGGCGCGCTATGAGCTGGTCAGTGCCGAACAGGTGGCGCGTATGGCTGCACAAGTGCGTCCCAATGATGTTTGCAATATGCAGTACACCTCCGGTACCACCGGATTCCCGAAGGGCGTTATGTTAACCCATTACAATGTGGTAAACAACGGCAAGTGTATCGGTGACCGGATGGGCCTTTCCACAGCAGACCGGATGATGATCCAGGTCCCTATGTTCCACTGCTTTGGCATGACCCTTTCCATGACCTCCTCCATGACCCACGGCGCCACCATGTGCCCCATGCCTTATTTCTCCGCCAAGTCCTCCCTGGCCTGCATCAATCAGGAGAAGATCACCTGCTTCAACGGTGTGCCCACCATGTTCATTGCCATGTTTAACCACCCGGATTACCGCAAAACAGACTTCAGCCACATGCGCACGGGCATCATGGCAGGTGCAGGCTGTCCTCCGGAGCTGATGCGTCGGGCTGCGCAGCCGGACGAAATGAATATGTACGGCATCGTCAGCGTGTACGGGCAAACAGAATGCGCCCCCGGCAACACCATGAGCGCCTGGACCGATTCTTTGGAGGTCCGCACAGAAACCGTCGGCTACGATTTCCCCCATGTGCGCTGCAAGATCGTTGACCCGGAAACCGGGCTGGAAGTTCCGGACGGTGTAAACGGCGAGTTCTGCGCCAAGGGCTACAACACCATGAAGGGCTATTACAAAATGCCCCAGGCCACCAAGGACACCATTGATGCCGAGGGTTGGCTGCACTCCGGTGACCTGGCCTGCCGGGATGCAGACGGCAATTATCGGATCACCGGCCGATTGAAGGATATGATCATCCGGGGCGGTGAAAACATCTATCCCAAGGAGATCGAGGAATTCATCTACACCCATCCCGCTGTAAAGGATGTTCAGGTCATTGGTGTTCCGGACAAAAAGTACGGTGAAGAGATCATGGCCTGCATCATTCTGAAGGAGGCCGGCTCTCTTACCACAGAGCAAATGACCGACTACATCAAAGCCAGCATGGCACGGCACAAGGTCCCGAAGTATATTAAGTTTGTGGACAGCTTCCCCATGAATGCTGCCGGCAAGATCCTGAAATACAAAATGCGGCAGGAGGCTGCCGCAGAGCTGGGCCTGGTAGGTGACGGTTCTGACACCGCAGGTCCCGGAAAATAAGGAAAACAGCTCCCCTCTGCAGCAGAGGGGAGCTGTTTATCATACTTTGCACAATTACTCTGTAACCGCTTCACCGCATACGGTGCAAACACCGTTGTCCACAATGTGGCCGGGAGAGGGAATGGTCTCCTGGGAGGGATCATCGCAGATGCTGCAATAATACACATCCCGTCCGTCCTGTGTACAGGTGGCAGGTACAGATTCTGCCAGTTCATACTGGTGCTCAGCAGTGCCCTCGGTAAGGCCGCACTGCAGGCAGGTCTTGGGGTTGTAGCAATCCGCTACTGTCCATTCATGGTTGCATGCAGGCTCGGTGGTCTCTGCTGCGGAACCGGCGCAGCCAGCCAGAATCGCTGCCAGCACCAACAACGCGATCAAAAGTACTCTCTTTTTCATAATACCCTCCTAAATTTTGTATGAATGCATTATAACAGCTATGATGCATTCTTGCAAGAAATATTTATTCCCCCAGCTGCATTCTCAGGGCATCGGCAACCGCCTCTGCCACTGCCAGCTTGTAGGCCAGGCGGGAGCTGCACCAGGGCAGTGTATGGGTATAGGTCTGCGTCTGGTCTTCCCGGCAGATGGCAAAATACACCTTCCCCGGCTCCGATGATTCCGGATTGGCAGGATCTGCATTGCCCATGGTGCCTGTAACGCCGATACCGATATCCGCACCGTAAAATGCCCGGCAAGCCTCTGCCATGGCCTGTGCCGTTTGGACAGAATACACGCTATACTCCCGGATCACGGCAGCGGGAACACCCAGCTTTTCCTTCGCCTCATTGCTGTAAGATACAAAAGCACCCTTTATGATGGCGGACGCACCTTCCGTATCGGTGATCAGCGACGCGATCTGCCCGGCAGTGGCACTTTCCATGGTGGTCACCGTCAGCTTCCGGCGGATCAAAAGTCGGGTCAGGTCGGCATATTGCTGCCGGATCTTGCTCTCATTCACTTCCATAGTCCACCTCGGTCTTTCTTGTCAAAAAGTTATGTAAACCTTGTGGCATACCCACACCTGCGGCATAGGTCCTCCGTCGGACAGCGCCTGCGAAAGCCTTCTGCCATTGCCCTTGCCCGGGGAGAATTCAAGATCTCCTCCAGCTCCTGGGTAAACACATTTCCCAAGTCGATGACACCGTCACTGTCCAGGCAGCAAGGCACTACCGTACCGTCGCAGAGGATCCCAAAGTGATCCCGCATGCCGTAGCAAGACACCACTTCCCTTTGCAGCGGTGCATCCCTGTCCGGCCAGGCAAACCGGTCTCCCCACTCCAGGAACAGTTTTTCCCGGATCCGGTAGCCCCGGGAGTTCTCTGTCCAGGGCTCGGGAAAACAGCTGTGCAGCTGGGCAAGGGCCGTATCATTGCGCCCGTCATCACAGCCCCGGTTCCACAGGCGCAAGGATATGATGACCCCTTTGGCAGTTGCCTTTTTGGCAAAGTCCGCCACATCCTGCAGGTATTTTTCATAGACCTGCGTGTCCTCTCCCTCAAAGCTGTGCAGTGAGACATTGACCTTGTGCAGCCCGGCTTCCAACAGGGGCGCTCCCCGCTCTGCCAGCAGCGTTCCGTTGGTGGTCAGCATAGAGCGAAAGCCCTTTTCCCCTGCCATACGCAAAAACTGCGGCAGCTCCGGGTGAGTCAGCGGCTCTCCCATCAGGTGATAATACAGGTATTGCGTCTGCCCGGACAGCTGCTCCAGCACCCGGCCGAATGCCCGGGTATCCATCCTGGCCAGGGGACGGCTGTGTCCGTGGCAAAACGAGCAGCGCATATTACAGATATTGGTGATCTCAATGTATACCCGTGAAAACATATTGCCTCCTTCGGCCTGTGCAAAAGGCCGTCATCCAGACTTATTATACATCCCCCGACTGTCCCGGTCCAGTAAAATCTGCTGCTTCCCGTAAGATTTGGAAAAAAAGATTGTTTCTCCCCGGAAAAACCGCTATAATACCACCAAGGAAGTGATATCATGGAAATACAGGAAAATGACGGCTATTTACGCCGGCGAAAATGGATCGCCGGGATCTCGATCCTTGTGGTGGTTCTGCTTGCGCTGCTGATCACGCTCTTTGTTTGGAACTGGCTGCGGTCCTTCTCCCAGGAGGGCTTCCGCGCTTACATTCATTCCTTTGGAATTTGGGGCTGGCTGGTGCTTTTGGGGCTACAGTTTCTGCAGGTATTCATCGCACTGATCCCGGGTGAGCTGCTGGAAAGCGCTGCTGGCTATGCCTTTGGACCTGTGGCAGGTACGCTGATCTGCTATGTGGGTGTTGCCCTCGCCTCGGCTGCGGTTTTTGGTCTGACCAGGCGGTTCGGTGTCCGGCTGGTAGAGGTCTTTATCTCCCGGGAAAAGATCAATCAGCTGCGGTTTCTGAGGGATGCAAAAAAGCGGGATCTTCTGCTATTTTTGCTGTTTTTCATCCCCGGCACACCCAAGGATCTGTTTACATACTTTGCAGGCTTGACCGATATCAAACTCAGCGCGTTCCTTCTGATCTCTATGACAGCCCGGATCCCCTCGGTGCTCTCCTCCACCTTTGGCGGACATATGCTGGGGGAAGGCCATTACCTGGGCGCGCTGCTGCTGTACGGCATTACCGGCATCGTCAGTCTTGCGGGGCTTTTGTGCTATAACGCATGGTCCAAAGGAAAAGCGAAAAACAGCCGTTCTGACACCCTGTCTGAGTAGAACGCGCTATGCCCGTGTCAATTAGTTTTTTATGGACAAACCATAAAAATTGTGTATAATAAAGCCATCTAAATCTCTTGGAAGGGGAATTATTATGAAACTGATCATCAAGAACGATTACGAAGCCATGTGCGCCTGGGCAGCACAGCATATTGCAGATGCCATCAACAATCACACCGAGGAGCGTCCCTTTGTTTTGGGTCTGCCCACCGGTTCTTCCCCCCTGGGCGTTTACAGACGGCTTATCGAAATGAATAAGGCAGGCACCCTTTCTTTTAAGAATGTGGTGACCTTCAACATGGACGAATATGTGGGTCTTCCCAGAGAGCACGACCAGAGCTACTGGTACTTTATGCACAGTAATCTCTTTGACCACATCGACATCCCCGCAGAAAATGTCAACATCCTCAACGGCATGGCTGAGGATCTGGAAGCTGAGTGCCGCCGCTATGAAGAAAAGATCGCCTCCTACGGCGGCATCGATCTGTTCCTGGGCGGCAGCGGTGTGGACGGTCACATTGCCTTTAACGAGCCCTTCACCAGCCTCACCTCCCGCACCGGCATCCGCGCTCTGACCCGGGATACCCTCATTGCCAACTCCCGTTTCTTCGGCAACGATCCCGACCAGGTGCCCAAGACCGCACTGTCTGTCGGTGTTGGTACTGTGTGCGATTCCAAGCAGGTTCTGCTGCTGATCAGCGGCCACAACAAGGCCCGCGCACTGCGCCACTGCGTGGAAGGCGGTGTGGACCACGCATGGACCATCAGCGCTCTGCAGCTGCATCAGGACGGCATTATCGCCTGCGATGAGGATGCCTGCGGTGAACTGAAGGTGGACACCTACAAGTACTTCAAGGAGATCTATCAGAACGAGAAGTAATCTCTGATGAGATGCAATTGCCCCGGACAGGATCCGGGGCAATTCTTTTTCGCCTTGTAGGTTTACATAACCTTTCCGCTTCCGCAGAAAAAGCCTCCTGCGGGTCCGCAGGAGGCTTTGGTTATGAAATTACACCCAACCTCTGGTCTTAACAGCGTTGACAACGCGGTTGATGGAGATGACGTATGCTGCATCACGCATATACAGATCCTTCTCCTGAGCCAGATCGTAAACAGCCTGGAAGGCATTGGTCATTGCGCTCTCCAGTTTCTCCAGAACTTCTTCCTTGGACCAGAAGTAGTTCATGTTGCACTGTACCTGCTCAAAGTAGCTGCAGGTAACGCCGCCGGCGTTGCACAGGAAGTCGGGGATCAGCATGATGCCGCTGTCCTTGATCAGCTGGTCGCAGTCGGGAGTGGTGGGGCCGTTTGCAGCCTCGCACAGAACCTTGACCTGCTTGGAGATCTGGGGGAACACTGCGGGAGTGATCTGGTTCTCCAGAGCAGCGGGGATCAGGATATCCACATCCTGGCTCAGCCATGCATCGCCGGGCAGGACCTCGTAGCCCAGAGCAATTGCCTTTTCCTTGTCGATGCTGCCGAAGGAGTCCTTGATCTCAGCCAGCTCCTGGACATTGCAGCCCTCAGCCTTGCGGAAGGTGTAAGCAACCTTGTCCGTTGCATTCCAGCAGGATACAGCGATCAGCTTGCCGCCCAGCTCGGTGTACTTGCGGGCAGCGTACTCAGCAACGTTGCCGAAGCCCTGGATGGAAGCAGTGGTGGTCTCGATGGGCAGGTTCATGTTCTTCAGGCACTCACGCAGGCAGAAGATAACGCCGAAGCCGGTAGCCTCAGTACGGCCCAGAGAGCCGCCCAGACCTACGGGCTTGCCGGTGATCATGCCGGGATAGTGCTGACCGGTGATGGTCTCGTACTCATCCAGCATCCACATCATGTGCTGACCGTTGGTCATCACGTCGGGAGCGGGGACGTCCAGATTGGGGCCTACCTGAGACCACAGCTGGCGCATATAGCCACGGCACAGACGCTCCTGCTCGCCCTGGGACATGGTCCGGGGATCGCAGATGATGCCGCCCTTAGCGCCGCCCAGAGGAATGTCCACAACAGCGCACTTCCAGGTCATCCACATAGACAGAGCGCGGACAGTGTCAGCGGTCTCATGGGGATGGAAACGGATACCGCCCTTAGCAGGACCGCGGGCAGTGTTATGCTTGATACGGAAAGCGTTGAAGACCTTAACAGTGCCGTCATCCATCTTTACGGGGATGGTGAAGCGCAGTTCCTGAGCAGGCTGACGCAGCAGTGCTCTTGCACCGGCATCGACACCCAGCATCTCAGCGACCTTGTCAAACTGAGCCTGAGCATTTTCAAAAGGATTGTATGTTTGTGCCATGTTTCTAACCTCCAAATATGTTCGGCAGCGAAAGCTGTCAAATAAAAGATTTCCTTACAAGATATACCAAAAAAGTCTTGCAATGTCAAGGCTTTCTTCCATCAAATTTGAAAGAAAACCTTGCCAAAAACTGCATTCCGTCATTCATCACAAAAGCAAACCGGATTTTGCGGCAAAAGTGCGCATTTTGCCTATAATCCCCAGAATTTTGTCTTTAGCCGGTGCGCGGTTGTCCGTTCCACCCGGATTATGCTTTTTTTGTGTTTCCCGGTTTTTTGCATGAGCGCGGGGCAGAAAAGAAAGTTTTTGCATGATTTCTTGCATTTTTCAAGTGCTCACTCCGCTCCCCTGTCCGTTTGCAGCCATCTTGCGCCTACCCGGCACAGCCCAGCGCAGATTTCCTCTGTCAGCAAAAAAACGGTCCGGCTGGTCTTATCTTACTCAAGCGTATTCCAAAAGGTGCATCTTTTTTACGAGTCTTCTTGAAAACGGGGGTTTTACTTGATTTTTATTAATGTATAGAGTATAATTTACAAAGGAAAATTGCGGCGGCCTGTACCGCCTTTACAGCTTTATCAGAGTAAACACCCCATCACGGAGGAACTTATGAAACGGTTAGTGTACTACCTTACGCTATTGTCTTCAATCGTATCTTTTTTGATTACTGTTTTTTGTAGCAACAATATTGCTCTAGAATTTTATTTGGTAATCCTATATCCACTGCTATACGGATTTTTCTTCATGCTTCTGTGGCCCGGTTTACACAGAAAAGGAAACAGCGGACGCATTACAATCGGTATATTCCTTGTGCTGCAATGGCTCAGACTGGTATTGCTGCCTGCCCTGGGCGCTCTGTCCGGTTACTTCAAGTCCACCGGGCAGTTGATCAATGAGCAAGCTGCCCAAAGTGCGAGCCTCTTGATGCTGTTTGAGGCTGTTGTGACATTTTTGGTAGCATACCTGATTTTGTGGAAAAAGCCGAAACATCAAGAAGTGCAAGTACCGTCCCAAGGAAGAACTTGGGAGGGCCTCAGCGGCAACGCTTGGGTATACATTGCTTTTGTTTTCGCTGCAGCGCTCCTGTTTATATCTGACGGAGCAGACAAATACGCCTTTGTCGCATTGGATCTTTCCGGAGAGGATCGTGTTTCATTTGATAACTCAAGTGTCGCCATCGATGCAATTATCGATTACGGTCTGTCTGTCTTAGTAATTCTTTTAACTTACCATGCCTTTAAAAAATATAATCGCACCGGCAAAAAGCGCTACATGACTATGTCGCTGCTGGTCGCACTGGTGCGAATTTGTATTATTGATGCCAACTCTGACGGCAGACTCGCTGTCCTTTACCCCATCGGCGCGTTTTTGCTGTTGCTGCCTGATCTGTATCCAAAACACAAAAAAACCATCATTCGCAAAGTTGTTCTGGTTGGTGGTTTCGTGCTGGCTTTGATGACGGTCTACAAGGTCTTCTATGCATTCTTTTATGATTCCTATATAGACGCGCTGCAGAATAGTGCCGCAGATTTCGATATATATGATACTGCCCAACAAATTGATATTTATTTTTATGGCGTTCGGACGGTAGCACAAAATCTGTATGTTTCCGAGCGTATCGATCTGGATATTACTACACTCTTAACGGATTATTTGCGTAATACCTTTGGTATCCATTATCTGTTTGGAGATGCGCTGAACACGACGATTGCAAAATATAATCTGTATATTTACGGTGGCGAGTTTGCCTCCGGCCATCTGTATTCCTCTTTGGCCTATGGCGCTTCTTATCTCACTGTGATACTTGCACCTCTGATGACAATCGCCAATATGCTGATCTGCACAGGCTTTGAGAAATGGTTGCAGCGCTTAAGGCACATCGACAGCTTTTATATTGTCAGCATCGTCTATGTAAGACTTGTTTACAATATGTTTGCCTGTTTCCCGATGGCATGGAATCATGCCTCCCGCACATTGGTCTTGGGCGCACTCGTTATTGGTGGCGCTTCCTTCTTTAGAACCAGGACCAATCGGACAGCGCAAGGAAGGGATGTAAATCTATGAAGAAAATTTTATATAGCAGATGGATCAAAAAGTTACTGCTGTGTTTCTTTTCTTTGTTTTATGACAAAAAATATTTGAAGGGCTATTTCTTTGACGAAAAAAGAATGGGCTGGTTGTGGGCATGGAAGGGCTTGCGCAGCAGAAATAAAAGAATCCCATACCCTGTTCACCCCAACACCATAGTATCGGCCGACCGGGTACATTTTGATCCTGAGGATATTAATCTGTTTCAGACTCCCGGTTGCTACTGGCAGGTCCATGACGCAGATATCTATGTGGGAAAGGGCAGTTATGTTGCCCCGAATGTGGGATTGATCACCACAAACCACGACCCTGCAGACCCGGATAAGCATTTGCCGGGACAGGATATTCGTATCGGTAAAAACTGCTGGATTGGCATGAATGCAGTAATTCTGCCCGGAGTCGTTCTAGGAGACCGTACTGTGGTTGGTGCAGGCGCAGTGGTAACCAAAAGCTTCCCGGAAGGCTATGTGGTTTTGGGCGGCGTTCCTGCAAAAAAGCTCCGTGAGATACCTTCTGAGGAAGTGAAATAATAGTGAAATTTAATCTTAAGAAGCTAGGCGGCGGTCTTTTGGCGTCATTGACAATCCTTGCCTCCGGCTCGCTGATTGCCCAGGCAATGACAGCCTTGGAACAGGTATTTCTGACCCGTATTTTCTCCGCAGAGGCATTGGGCATATATGCTTTTTTGATTTCTTTTCCACACGCCTGTGTCGGTATTATCTGCGGTAGATACGACTTAGCACTGGTTTATGAGGAGGATGAAAACAAGATCCTCGCTTTGGTAAAGCTGAACTTTGTAATCAATCTGCTGTTAAGCACGATTCTTTCTGTGGGCTATCTGGTGTATCTGGTTTTTTATACAGAGTATCAGCAGTTTGCCTATCTGGTTCCGGCAGTGTTTATTTACCTGATATCCTACGGTTTGACGAACACCTTAAATTCTTACAACAATCGCCACGGCGAGTATAATATGATCACTAAAATGCATATGTTGCGTACCTTTGCACAGTGCTTTGGAACAGTGTTTTTAGGATTGATCTTCGTAATACTGCTGCATATTGATAGTTTGCAAATCAGCGTACCGGTTTTGGTGTTCCCTTACTGTGTGGGTATGCTTTTGGGCATTTTTACACAAGGTAAAGGCCTGTTAAGTCGTTATAAAGAGCTCAAGGTAATTACGGGAAAAGAGCTTTGGGAAGTTGCAAAAAAACATAAAAAGCAGCCTTTGGTTTCTGCGCCGGCAATTTTCGCAAACAATGCCTCTTATTCTCTAATCACGATTTCCATAAATAATTTTTATGATGCCGCGGTGGCAGGTTATTATTCTATTTCCACCAAACTTTTAGGCATGCCCATATCGCTGATTAGCAGCAATATGTCCAAGGTCTTTATGGAGCAGGCTGCAAAGGAATACAATGCCACCGGCAAATTCACAAAGGCATTTAATAAAACCTTTGGGTTTTTAGTGGCTATGGCTGTTCCAATGTTCTTATGCATGTATTTTCTGGCACCTCCGGTGTGTGCATGGTTGTTTGGCGGCGATTGGGTGATTGCTGGTGAGTACATTAAGATCCTGGCTATGATGTTCACTTTCCGGTTTGTGGCAACAGCGTTATCTCCCGGATTGTATGTATGCAGAAAACAATTCTCGGAACTGACTATACAGGTTGCGTTTTTGTTGGTTACCGCTTTTGCTGCTATCATTTCTTACGTGTACGCATTTGATGTAGAACAATTCTTGTGGGCAATGTCCATTTCCCGTTCTTTAGTCTTAGTAGGATTGGTTTTCATGGTATTTTACTATTCCAGAGGTTACGGGGCAAAAGCACAGAAGCATTTTGTAATCAAAGGAGAAGAAGCCTATGTGGATAATGAAAAGAATTAAAAAGATTGCTATTACATTGCAAGGCGCTTTGATTAGAACGTCTTTGTATATATCCCCTACAGAAAAGTATATGAAAAGATATGTGGGATACCTGCGTAAGCGGGGAATGAATATTCCTCAAATGCCTAACTATATCTGCAACGATGTTCATTTCGACGGAAAAGATTATTCCATTATCCACCTGGGCAAAAACAGTACGATCTCTACCGGTGTGTATTTCCTGACCCACGATTATTCTATGCATACAGTTTGCAAGGGGGATATGGGTGCACGGTTAGAAAACCCGGAATACTTCGCTGCCCTGGATAAGAAGGATAAAATGTTGATCCTGGATGGTATCTATATAGGAGATAATGTATTTGTTGGCGCAAAAGCCCTGCTTCTTCCTGGAACCCACATTGGAGACAACTCTATTGTTGGGGCCGGTGCAGTGGTAAAAGGAACATATCCGGCAGAATCCATTATTTTGGGCAACCCAGCAAAAGTGATTGGAAAAACCAGCGATTGGTTGAACAAAAAAGCGAAAAAAGCTTTGGAGGAAATTGAAAATGATTAACGTTATCGGACTTGGCTATATTGGCTTGCCTACGGCGCTGATGCTGGCATCTCACGGTGTAGAGGTAGTCGGCACTGACTACAATAAGGAACTGGTGGCCACTTTGAATGCAGGCAAAACCACCTTCAAGGAAGAAGGTCTTGACGAGCTGTTTGCCGATGCAGTAAAGGGCGGCATTAAGTTTACCACCGAATATCAGGTGACGGATACATACATCGTTTCTGTTCCCACCCCCTATGACAAGTTCTCCAAGAAGGTGGATGCCTGCTATGTGGTGGCGGCCGTGAAGTCCGTCATGGCAGTCTGCCCCAAGGGTGCTACCGTGGTCATTGAATCCACAGTTTCCCCCGGCACCATCGATAAGTTCGTCCGTCCTGCCATCGAGGAAAACGGCTTTGTCATCGGCAAGGATCTGAATCTGGTCCATGCTCCCGAGCGTATTATCCCCGGCAATATGGTCTACGAGCTGCTGCACAACAACCGCACCATCGGTGCTGACGATCGCGCCATCGGTGAGAAGATCAAAGCGCTGTACTCCAGCTTCTGCCTGGGTGAGATCGTGGTTACCGATATCCGCACCGCGGAAATGACCAAGGTTGTGGAGAACACCTTCCGCGCAGTGAACATTGCCTTTGCCAACGAGCTGGCAAAGATCTGCCGCCATGACAATATGGATGTTTATGAGATCATTCGTATCTGCAATATGCACCCCAGAGTCAATATCCTGCAGCCCGGCCCCGGTGTTGGCGGCCACTGCATCAGCGTTGACCCCTGGTTCCTGGTTGGCGATTATCCCAGCCTTGCCAAGGTCATCGACGAGTCTATGCAGACCAATGACGGCATGCCCGACTTCGTTCTGAACCGCATCCACGAGATCATGCGGGAAAACGGCCTGAAGGACATCACCCGGGTAGGCCTGTACGGTCTTAGCTACAAAGAAAATGTAGACGACTACCGGGAGTCTCCCACCTTGCAGCTTTTGGAGAGCCAGGAGCGGCACTTGGCACCTGGCCTGAAAACCTACGATCCCTTTATCGTAAAGGATATCGTGGACAACCAGTACCACGACCTAGATGCATTCCTTGCCGATGTGGACATGGTGGTCATCATGGTCAAACATAATGAGATCAAGGAAAACATGGACAAGCTCACCGGCAAAGTGGTGCTGGACTGCCATAATATCTGCAATCTGCCCGGCGTATATCATCTGTAATTGAGGTGTTTTTGTGAAGACAGTAATGCTGGTTTTCGGTACAAGACCGGAAGCAATCAAAATGTGCCCCCTGGTAAATGAGCTTAAGACCCGGAAGAATATCAATACGGTGGTTTGCGTTACCGGTCAGCACCGGCAGATGCTGGACCAGGTGCTGGAAGCCTTTGATGTAAAGCCGGACTATGACCTTTCCATCATGAAGGACAAGCAGACCCTGTTTGATGTGACCTGCAATATTTTGGAGCGGATCAAGGGTGTTCTGGAAGAGGTAAAGCCGGATGTGGTTTTGGTCCATGGCGACACTTCTACTACCTTTGTTACCGCATTGGCATGCTTCTATCTGCAGATCCCGGTAGGTCATGTAGAGGCGGGTTTGCGTACTTACAACATTTACTCTCCCTACCCCGAGGAGTTTAATCGCCAGGCGGTGGGCATTATCGCAAAGTATAACTTCTCTCCCACCCAGATGTCTGAGGGCAATCTGCTGAAAGAAGGCAAGGATCCCGAAAGCATTTACATCACCGGCAATACTGCCATTGACGCGCTGAAGACAACCGTTCGCGAGGACTACACTCACCCGGAGCTTCAGTGGGCAGCGGACAGCCGTTTGATTATCATCACCGCCCACCGCAGAGAAAACCTGGGCGAGCCCATGCACAACATGTTCCGGGCTATTCGCCGGATCATGGACGAGCATCCCGATGTGAAAGCCATCTATCCCATCCACATGAATCCTGTGGTGCGCCAGGCAGCCCAGGAGGAGCTCAGCGGTTGCGACCGCATCCACATCATCGAGCCTCTGGAGGTCTTGGACTTCCACAATTTCCTGGCCCGCAGCTACATGATCCTCACCGATTCCGGCGGAATCCAGGAGGAAGCGCCCAGCCTGGGTAAGCCGGTGCTGGTTATGCGTGACACCACCGAGCGTCCCGAAGGCATTGCCGCCGGTACGCTGAAGCTGGTAGGTACAGACGAAGAGGTCATTTACGAAAACTTCAAGCTGCTGCTGGAGGACAAGGCCGCCTACGATGCCATGTCCCATGCCAGCAATCCCTACGGTGATGGCTTCGCCTGTAAGCGCATCGCAGATATTTTGGAGTTTGGCCACGTTACTTTTTAAAAACGCTTAAGCGTGAGGTGTACATGAAGAAGAGCTTTGTGATCGGCATTGCCGGCGGCAGCGGCTCGGGAAAAACCACCTTTTCCCAGCGGCTCAAGGCCCGCTTCCCGGAGGATATTGCGCTGGTCAGCTGTGATAATTACTATCTGGCCAGAAACGATATGCCCCTGGAGGAGCGGAAACTGCAGAACTATGATTCGCCCAGTGCCTTTGAATTTGACTTGATGATCCGTCAGATCAATGATCTGAAAAACGGAAAGGATATTCTCTGTCCGGTGTATGACTTTACCCTGCACACCCGCAGTGATCAGGTGCTGCAGATCCCGGCGAAGCCGGTGATCCTCATCGACGGCATTTTGATCTTTTCCGATCCCCGGCTCCGGGAACTGATGGACATGCGTATCTATGTAGAAACCGATGCCGACGAGCGGATCCTGCGTCGGGTGCGCCGGGATATGCGGGAACGGGGCAGAGATCTGGACGGAATTATCGCTCAGTACCTGGCAACCGTCAAACCCATGCACAATGCATATGTAGAACCCACCAAACAGTTTGCAGATATCATCATTAACGGTGGCAAGAACGACACAGCTTACGATCTTGTCAAAAATAAGATCCAAAGCATTTTGGAGAAAGAGGAGAATTATGAGCCTGTTCACGAATAAAACGCTGATGATCACCGGTGGCACCGGAAGCTTCGGTAATGCGGTGCTGAACCGCTTTCTCAAAACCGATATCGGTGAGATCCGCATCTTCTCCCGTGACGAAAAAAAGCAGGACGATATGCGCCACGAATTCCAGGCAAAAATGCCCGAGGTGGCAGAGAAGATCAAGTTCTATATCGGTGATGTCCGGGATCTGGCATCTGTAAAGAATGCCATGAACGGGGTGGACTATATTTTCCACGCAGCAGCGCTGAAGCAAGTGCCCTCCTGCGAATTCTTCCCCATCGAGGCAGTAAAAACCAATGTGCTGGGCACGGAAAACGTGCTGACCGCAGCCATCGAGGCAGGCGTTCAGAATGTGGTCTGCCTGTCCACCGATAAGGCAGCCTATCCTGTCAATGCCATGGGCACCTCCAAGGCAATGATGGAAAAGGTCATCGTTGCCAAGTCCCGCACTGTTTCTCCGGATAAGACAAAGATCAGCTGCACCCGCTACGGCAATGTCATGTGCAGCCGGGGTTCTGTCATTCCTCTTTGGATCGAGCAGATCAAAGCAGGCAATCCCATTACCATCACCGAGCCTTCCATGACCCGGTTCATCATGTCTCTGGACGAGGCGGTGGGCCTTGTGCTGTTTGCTTTTGAAAATGGCGCTTCCGGTGACATTTTGGTACAAAAAGCCCCGGCTTGCACCATCGAGGTGCTGGCCCAGGCGGTTACCGGTCTGTTTGCCCCCGGCCACGAGATCAAGGTCATTGGCATTCGCCACGGTGAGAAGATGTATGAAACACTTCTAACCAACGAGGAATGCGCAAACGCCATCGACATGGGTGATTTTTACCGCGTACCCTGCGACAACCGCGGTCTGAACTATGATAAGTATTTCAAAGACGGTGACAAGGAGCGCAACACGCTGACGGAGTTCAATTCCTCCAACACTGAGCTTTTGGATGCAGAGCAGGTAAAGCAGAAGCTTTTGTCTCTGCAGTACATCCGCGACGAGCTGGACAAAGCCGGAATCAAGTATTAATGTCATTGCGAACCAGCCCGCAGGCTGGTGTGGCAATCTAAAAGATCATTAGGAGAGAAGTGCAGCTATGAATATTCTCATTACCGGAGCAAAGGGTTTTGTAGGCCGCAACCTGACGGAAAACCTGAAAACCATCCGTGACGGCAAGAATCGCACCCGGGATCTGAAAATCGATGAGATATACCAGTACGATATCGACACCGACCCGGCGCTTTTGAAGGAATTTTGCCAAAAGGCGGACTTCGTATTCAACCTGGCTGGCGTAAACCGTCCCCAAAAGCAGGAGGAGTTTATGCAGGGCAACTTTGGCTTTGCCTCCACCTTGCTGGACACCTTGAAAGAATGTAATAATATCTGCCCGGTGATGCTGTCCTCCTCCATCCAGGCGACCCTCATCGGGCGCTACGGTCAATCCGATTACGGCAAGAGCAAGCTTGCCGGTGAGGCGCTGTTCTTCCAATATGCCAAGGATACCGGTGCCAAGGTACTGGTGTACCGTTTCCCCAATTTGTTCGGCAAGTGGTGCCGCCCTAATTACAACAGCGCAGTTGCTACTTTTTGCAATAATATTGCCAACGATCTGCCCATTCAGGTCAACGACCCGGCAGTGGAGCTGGAGCTACTGTACATTGACGATCTGGTGGAAGAAATGCTGGATGCCTTGGAGGGCAAAGAACACCATTGCGAATTTGACGGCGTGGACACCGTTCTGACAGAAAACGGCCGCTACTGTGCCGCTCCCACCACCCACAAGGTGACTCTGGGCCAGATCGTTGATCTTCTGCACAGCTTTAAGGCGCAGCCCAAAACTCTGGTTATGCCGGAAATTCCCCATAACAGTTTCACAAAAAAGCTGTACTCCACCTATCTTTCCTACCTGCCCAAGTCAGCTGCCTGCTTCCCCCTGAAAATGAATGTGGATGCCCGGGGCAGCTTTACCGAGCTTCTGAAGACAGAAAACTGTGGCCAGTTCTCTGTGAATATTTCCAAGCCCGGCATCACCAAGGGACAGCATTGGCACAATACCAAGTGGGAGTTCTTCATCGTGGTATCCGGTCACGGATTGATCCAGCAGCGCAAAATCGGCACAGCGGAAGTGCTGAATTTTGAAGTTTCCGGAGAGAAGATCGAAGCGGTGCATATGCTGCCCGGTTATACCCACAACATTATCAATCTGAGTGATACACAGGATCTGGTGACCCTCATGTGGGCAAATGAGCAATTTGATCCCAACAAGCCCGATACATTTTTTGAGGAAGTGTAAGCATGCAAAAGGACATCCAACAGCAATTATTGGATATAGTAGCTGCCAATATGCGCAGGGAGAAGTATCTCCTTCCGCTTACCGACTATGCGCATCTGTTGGCAGAAAGCAAAGCACAGGCAGTATCGCTGCAGGTCTTTGATACTATACCCCAAGAAAGCTTGCCGGAGGATCCCCAGCGCACGAAGCACCTGCTGGGGCGGTATGCCGCCAATTTGAATATTCACAACCAGCATGCCCAGCTGCACCGGCTGCTGGAAAAGCACGGCATTGACTACTGCATTCTGAAAGGCTCATCCTCTGCTTATTATTACCCGAACCCTATGCTGCGGGCTATGGGAGATGTGGATTTTTTGGTGGCACCGGAAGTCATTCCCAAAGCCACAGAGCTATTCAAAGCCGAAGGCTTCACACCCTGGGAAGAAAACCACATCTGCCATATCGTCCTGCGAAAGCCCGGTGCTCACTTGGAGATGCACTTTGCCCCCGCCGGAATGCCTAACGGCAAGGCAGGCGCTCTGATGAAGGAGTATCTCAGCGATATTTTTGACGCAGCGGAAACGGTGAAAATCGACGGCTTTTCCTTCCGGAAGCCCAGTGATTTTCATCACGGCTTGATCCTGCTGATGCACACCTATCACCATCTGCTGTCTGAAGGCATTGGCGTTCGCCATTTGCTGGATTGGAGCGCGTTTATCAGCGCTTTGGATGACGATGTGTTTGCAAGCCTGTTTGAAGAAAAGCTGAAAGCCCTTGGGCTTTGGCAGTTTACAAAGATCCTCAGCGCCACCGCCAATGTGTACCTGGGCGCACCCTATCGCAAGTGGATGGGGCAGATCGACCGGGAACTGTGCAGCGATTTTATGGACGATGTTTTGGAAGGCGGAAACTTCGGAGTCAAGGACGGCAGCCGTGTCTATCAGGGCTTGGCGATTTCTGACCGCGGCAAGGACGGTCTGCAGCGCAGTTCCTTTGTGCAAATGCTTGATTCCATGAGTGCCCTGGCCAAAAACCGATACCCCGTCATGCAAAAAGTGCCGGTTCTGCTTCCCGTTGGATGGGCGATGATCGGTATGCGCCGCATTGGAAGGATCTTGCAAAAAAAGCAATCCATGCCCCAGCTTTCCGGCTTTCACGAAAAAGTAAGCCGCAGAAAAAAACTATATCAGCAATTCCAGCTGTTTGAAACGGAGGAACCGTAAATGGGCAATGAAGTAAAAAAGGCAACTGCCAACTGGAAGGATTCCGGAAAATTAAAGCTCCTGATCATCGTGGGCACTCGCCCGGAGATCATTCGCCTTTCCGCGGTCATCACAAAATGCCGGCAGTATTTTGATACCCTGCTTGCCCACACCGGCCAAAACTACGACTATAATCTGAACGGTGTATTTTTCCACGACCTTCAGCTGGAAGATCCGGATGTTTATATGGATGCCGTGGGCAACGACCTGGGCGAGACCATGGGCAATATCATTGCCAAGAGCTACCAGCTGATGGCAGAATTAAAGCCCGATGCAGTGCTGGTGCTGGGTGACACCAACTCCTGTTTGTCTGTGATCGGTGCCAAGCGGCTGCACATCCCCATTTTCCACATGGAGGCCGGCAACCGTTGTAAGGATGAGTGCCTGCCGGAGGAGACCAACCGCCGGATCGTGGACATTATCTCCGATGTGAATATGTGCTATTCCGAGCATGCCCGCCGCTACCTTGCAGACAACGGTCTGCCCAGGGAGCGCACCTATGTTACCGGTTCTCCCATGGCAGAGGTGCTGCACAACAACCTCTCCAAGATCGAAGCCTCTGATATCCACACCCGCCTGGGGCTTGAAAAAGGAAAATACATCCTTTTGTCTGCCCACCGGGAGGAGAATATCGACACTGAGAAGAACTTCACATCCCTGTTTACCGCTATTAACAAGATGGCCCAAAAGTATGACATGCCCATCCTGTACTCCTGCCATCCCAGAAGCCGCAACCGGCTTGCGGCAAGCGGTTTTCAGTTGGATTCCCGGGTGATCCAGCATGAGCCCCTGGGCTTCCACGACTATAACTGCCTGCAGATGAATGCCTTCGCAGTGGTGTCCGACAGCGGCACGCTGCCGGAGGAAAGCAGCTTCTTCACCTCCGTGGGAAAGCCCTTCCCCGCTGTGTGCATCCGCACCTCCACCGAGCGGCCTGAAGCATTGGACAAGGCATGCTTTGTGCTGGCAGGCATCGACGAAAGAAGCCTTCTGCAGGCGGTGGACACAGCCGTGACCATGGTGGAAAACGGGGATAACGGTATCCCTGTGCCGGATTATGTGGAAGAAAATGTATCCACCAAGGTGGTCAAGCTGATCCAGTCCTATACCGGTGTAGTCAACAAAATGGTCTGGAGAAAATATTAAATTCAAACCGCCACGCGTTTATTCCCAGTGTAAGCGTAGAGCAAAAGATGCACCCCAAAGCAATGGGGTGCATCTTTTTATGTTTATGGTGTGTATCTGATCGCAGATCAAAGGCGATCTATTTCTGTGCCACCAGAAGAAAGCGGTGGGTTTTTCCTTCCAGATAGCCTGTTTTTTCCAAAAGCGCCTGGGCTTTCATCAGGGCTTGGATGTGGGTATCTACCGAAAAACCGGTAAACTCCCAGGGCAGGACCCGGGCAAACCAGGTAAGTGCCCCCACGTCGTAAAACCGGATCGGGCGGAAGCATTCCTCCTTACGCAGGACAGAGAAGCCTTCCTTTCGGAAGGCTGCGGCAGCCTTATCCGCATACTGGGCAGGAAAGGGCAGCGGCAGGTCTCCGCAAAGGAGCTCCACCAATTCGCGATCGTTTTCTGCGCCTACCTGCTGGGAAATGAATACACCACCCGGCTTCAGCACCCGGCTGATCTCCCGGGGATTCCAATCTCCGTGGCGGTTGATCACAATATCGAAGCTGCCATCGTCAAATGGCAGGTCCCCCAGACCGTCGGCTTGCCGGAAGCGGATCCCCAACGGGAGCAGCGACTCTTTGCAAAGCGCTACATTGGGCGGATAATTCTCCGTTGCCGCCGTGTTTTCATACGGATGCCCCAAAGAGAGCAGGAACTCACCGCCACCGGTGTCGATGTCCAGCAATTTCATCTCGGGCCTCAAGTATTCCCCGATCACCTGCCGGTAATCCCAGGGAAAGCTTGTATCTTCCATGGATCTGCCTTCAATATGGGAAAAATCCCAACCGTGAATGTGGGCAATTTCCTCTTCCGCTTTCCAATTCTTTATCAATTCTTTCATTGGTAACTACTCCTATTATTATTTTTGATTGCAATAGGTGCAGTCCACTGACAACATCCTTTTGTGACCTCGATGCATCTGTTGCCAGATTCATAACTGCACCGAGTCATTATCTCGCACGATCCGCATATTGCGTTCACCGCCTTTTAGACCATTTCAATTTACTCAGAGAATCATACATCATTACAAGTCCTGCGCTAAGCAGCGCTGCGCCCACAATATCCGTAAGCCAATGGACACCTGTCAAGGTGTGGAAAATGCCATTGATGCCGGCAAATCCAACCGACGAGCCTTGGGGCCCGATGGCACGGACATCCACAAGACAAATTGCCACCGTCCACAGCACAAATGCTGCAAGAATGCAGCTTGCAAGGAGCGCGCTTTTTCCGATTCCTTTCATTTTCTGTCATCCCTTTGATTTGTATTTCGGCTTTCGCCTGGATACAAGTATGGGGACACGGAATGAAAAGCAAAGCTTCTCCTTTTTTGCGTTTTCCTGAATCAGATCCCGGAAAGGCTGAACAGCTGTTTTCGGTACTGTGCCGGTGTCTGCCCTGTGCACTTTTTGAAGATGGCTGTAAAGTGGGATTGAGAGCAGAAGCCTGTTTCCAGTGCCACCTGCGCCAAAGAGTGCTCCCCCATCAGGATCAATGTCTTCGCCTTTTCGATCCGTTTCCGGGTCACATATTCATAAGGGGTACAGCCTTCGCTTTCCCAAAATACCCTGTGCAGATGGTTCGCAGAAAGATGCACCGCTTCCGCGATCTGGGAAAGGGTGCAGCTTTCGCAGTAGTGCCGGTCGATATAGCGGCATGCCTCCCGAATGCAGTGGCGCACCAGCTGCGGCGGATCCTCCTCCCGGCACTGCCGCAGGCAGATCTGCAGGATCTGTAAAAGTAGCCGGTTGCACTCCACAGTGCGCTCTGCTGACCAGGCAGCGCTCATGGTGCAGCTGTGCAGCCGGGCAAAGAGCCGCAGCAATGCTTCCACCGTTTCCTCATCTTCTATATATGCGCACACCGGGAGCTTATCCAGCACCCATGTCACATCACTTCCCGGCATCACCCAAAAATAGCTGCTGCGGATGGGCAGCTGGCTATAACGCTGCTGCCCCGGCTTGGCGCAAATCAGCATTCCCCGGCGAACAGGATAGGCTTCCCCATCTATATGGCTGACACCGGAATCTGTGTGGTACAGCTCCAGCTCATATTGCCGCACCCTGCGCATAGGTGACTTATTTTCACGCTTTTGCGCTACAAGGCTGTCATAGACACCGCAGCGCAGCTGTTCATTATTAAGCATATTCCCTCCGAATCGTAAGATCGTGATAAGAATACCACAGATTATGCTATCTTTACCCAAAGATTATGGTATGATTATAGCATAGCTATCCACCAAAAGCAAATGCGGAGGTAACATTATGGAACGCTTGATTTTTGAGAAACAGATGGAATTCCTGCCCTCTGACAAGATCTCCCACTCCCGGGTGGGTATTGGGTTTGAAAAGCTGGACAGAGGCGTATTTGACCCCCACAAGGCATACGACAAGGTAGCCGCCACCGGTGTCAAGCCCATTCGCCTGCAATCCGGCTGGGCGCGCACAGAAAAGGAAAAGGGTGTTTATGATTTTGCCTGGCTGGATGATATTGTGGACAACCTCCGGGCCCGGGGGTTAGAGCCCTGGCTGGACCTGTGCTACGGAAATGCCCTGTACACCGAACTTGCCAAGCCTGTATTTGGCGCAGTGGGCTGCCCGCCTATCATGTCCGAGGAGGAAATGCAGGCATGGCTTCGGTATGTGGATGCCACCGTCCGTCATTTTTCCGGGCGGATCACCCTGTATGAGATCTGGAACGAGCCGAACAACAACTTTTCCTGGCGGCACGAAGAGGGCGACTACTCCGTCAACAAAAAAGACTTGGTGCGCAATGCCCGGGAGTACGGCATTTTCGCCTCCCGTACCGCTCAGACCATCAAGGCTGCTGACCCCAGTGCCCGGGTAGCAGGCGGGTCTATTGCCCGTCCCGGCAACCTGCAGTATTCCAATGATATTTTAGCCACCGGTCTTTACAACTATATCGACGCCATCACATTTCACATTTACTCCAGCTTTGACGGTGACCGGCAGCAAACCATTGAAGGTCTGCGGAATCTGGTGGATCTGTACAACCCCAACATCACCCTGATCCAGGGCGAGGCCGGTGCCCAATCCCGCAGTGACGGCAACGGTGCGATGAAGGGCTTTGCCTGGACCAAGGAAAAGCAGCTGAAATACCTGCTGCGCACCTTGATCTGCGACCTTTGGTGCGGTGTGGAGTTTACCTCCTATTTCTCCACCCTGGACATGATCGAAGCGCTCCGGGGGCGCATCGCAGACAAGGCATCCTATTTGGATTTCGGCTACTTCGGTGTCCTCAGCGCAGAATTTGACGAAAACGGCATGTCCACCGGGGAATATTCCGAAAAGCCTTCCTACTATGCCCTTAGCACCTTGGCGACCCTGATGCAAGGCAACTGTCAGCGGCTGGATATCCCCTGGGCAAGGGAGTATCTGCCGTCCCTTCGTGTCAACGGCACAGACTGCGGTGACAACACATTGAAGCTTTACGGATTCCGACTCCACGACGGCAGCACCGCCCTTTGTTACTGGAACTGCGTAAATCTCCTCACCGCCACCTACGAAGGCACACTCTCCCTGTGCGTGTATGGGCAAAAGAATGACCGTATCCGGATTTTGGACCTGGCCACCGGCAAGATCTACAAGCTACCCGATTCCATGGTGCAGGATCTGGGCAATGGCGGCATCGGTCTGCGCAACATCCCCCTGACAGATACGCCCCTGGCGATTCTTTTCGGCTGATGCGCATAGAATCAGAGCCTGTCTGACCAAGAACCCTTCTTGTACAAGCTGCGGATCCCACGGTAAAGACAATACCCAAGAAAGATGGAACCGGGTACATGGCTGCGCCATGTACCCGGTTGTTTTGCTGTCTGATTCTTGTGCAGAGTCCGCTTCAGCGCTTCCGCACAGCGCTGAAGCGGGGTGCATTGACCTGGTCAACAAGATAATCAAAGAAGTCTTCTGCGTATTGGGAGCTTGGGGTACGCCGGTGAAGCTCAATAATAAGCTCACGCTTACAAACAGGATTTGTGATCGGCAGGAGCACCACATCTTCAATGGGAAGAGATCCCCAGGAATACTCCGGCCAGAACGCGATACCTGTTCCTGTGCTGATAATATTTTGTACTGCGTCAGGCGAATCAGATTCAAACAGGATCTTTGGATAAAACCCCGCCATGGAACAGAGTTTATTGCAGATCACACCAAACAAACGGGAATTGGATAGCATAACAAAGCTATCCTCCTTAACTGCTGCCAATTCAATGGAAGGATAGGATGCATACTCCGAATCACTCGGCACGGCAAGAAAGATGTTCTCCTCCTTAACATAGCGCTTTAAGGGATTCCCGGAAGGCGTTTCGCTCAGCCCATTTGTTGATATGATGATATCACAATCATACTTTAAGGCACTCTGTTCAAAGTCAAAAATAACATCCGGATGCTCCTTGCGATAGTTCACAATGGCGTTGATCACAAAGGTGGAAGCCGCAAGAATATTGAGTTTCACCGTTTTATTAACCTGGTTTTTCATCTGCTTAATTTCCATCGGGATACTGTCTATATCCGGCAGGATCGTATCAAGCCGTTTCTTCAGGTGCTCTCCGAATTCTGTCAGAAAAATATTTCTCCCCCGTTTCACGAAAAGCGCAACACCCAGTTCTTTTTCAAGGGAGCGAATTGCCTGGGTCAGTGCCGGCTGCGCAATCTTGATATATTCCGCCGCTTTCGTCATATGCTGGAATTTGGCAACCGTATAAAAGTATCTCAATTTTTGAAGCTCCATAGCGCCCTCACGATCTATAACAAATTATTATCATTTCTATAATAATTATATATTTTACTTTAAGGCTTGTCAACGATATACTACTGAGCAATAAACCTACTGTTGGAGAAAGGAGCAAACTATGCAACAACTATTTGAACTGGTCATGCTGGTCTGTTTCGGCTTGTCCTGGCCCATTTCGGTTTACAAGAGCTTAACCTCACACTCAACACAGGGAAAGAGTCTGGTCTTTATGATTGCCATTATCATTGGCTACATCTCCGGTATTACCGGAAAGCTCATGGGCGGGCAGCTGAACTATGTGCTGATTATGTACTGCTTCAATCTTACAGTTGTTTCCCTTGACCTGGTATTATACTTTGCAAACAAGCACCGCGAGAAGCGCTTGCTTCACCCAAAGCAGGCAGCCGCATAACAGTTTTCTTTTTCACGCATAACAGTTTTCTTTTTCAACGCATAACAGTTTTCTTTTTCAAAACCTATTGAAATTTTCCAAAAAAGTAGTATACTAGTTGGCTGATGAAAAGAGCGAAACCATAAAGATGCTTCTGAGAGCATAAAACTACCCTCACCTCCTATCTGAATGATTGCACTCTTATATAGTCAAAAATCATTTGAAGGAAGGCATATTTTATGACGCAAACAGCAAGTATCTTTTTGAGTTTGTCCATCGCGCTGCTGTCAGGTCTTCTTCTGTCAAGACTTGCCAAGAAAGTAAAGCTCCCCGCCGTGACCGCATATCTTGTTTCCGGTGTTCTCATCGGTCCCTTTGTCCTCGGTGCAATCGGCATTCCCGGAATCGGTGTTACCGCAGAGCAGATTGAAAGCTTTGGTCTGATCTCAGATCTGGCCCTGGGCTTCATTGCCTTTGCTATGGGCAACGAGTTCCGGCTTGCGCAGCTGAAGAAGATCGGCAAACAGGCAACCGTCATCGGTGTCGTGCAGGCGCTGTTCACCACCGTTGTTGTCGACGTAGTATTGATCGGATTGCATTTCGTCATGCCGAATAAGCTGTCACTGCCTGCCGCCATTGTCCTTGCCTCGGTGGCAACCGCTACCGCTCCTGCTGCGACTTTGATGGTTGTAAAGCAGTATAAGGCAAAAGGCCCTGTCACAGATGTTCTTCTCCCTGTTGTGGCATTGGACGACGCAGTAGGCCTTGTTGTATTTGCCATTTCCTTCGGTGTCGCCAAGTCCATCAGCACCGGAAGCGTGGATGTCCTTTCTGTCATTCTGGAGCCGCTTCTCGAGGTTTTCCTTTCTCTGGGACTCGGCTTTATTATGGGTCTGCTTTTCACCCTCTGTGAAAAGTATTTCCATTCCCGTTCCAAAAGAATGGCCGTGTCGGTCACTTTTGTTATGATGACCGTTGCTGTATCCTGTCTGAGATTTGATGTTGGCGGCATCCACATCGGTTTTTCTTCTTTGCTTGCCTGTATGATGCTGGGCACTGTGTTCTGCAACATGTGCGAGGTGTCTGAGGAATTGATGGAACGAGCCGACAGATGGACCACCCCTATTCTCATACTGTTTTTCGTAATCAGCGGTGCAGAGCTTGAGCTTTCCGTATTCGCAGACTGGGCCGTTGTCGTCGTAGGTGTTGTCTACATCGTTGCACGTTCCATCGGCAAATGCTTCGGTGCAAACATCAGCGCCAAAATGGTGCATTCCGATCCCAACATTGTAAAATATCTTGGCATCACCTTGCTGCCGCAGGCAGGCGTTGCACTGGGCATGGCAATTAAAGCAATTGAGCTTGGACCTGACGGTGCAATCGTCCGTAACATCACTTTGTTCGCAGTTCTCATCTATGAAATTGTCGGTCCGTTCCTGACAAAGATCGCACTTACCAAAGCCGGCGACATTCAGGAAGAAGGGCGCACAAACGCAAGAGAGGCGCATCTTGCAAAGATTGCACAAAAACAGTAATCTATTGTATCACAAAACGGAGCGACGAGTTACAACCTCGTCGCTCCGTTTTATTTCATGATTCCAGTTTTGACACCAGAGCAGTTCTTTTTTTCCTTGCTCGGACAAATGAATCTTCTATTTCTGTATGTATGACAGCAGCAGCTTTTCAAACTTTTCATTTTCCTCCACTGCTTTGTCCAGGTGCGCCTGGCAATTTTGGTCCAGAGTCGCAAAGTCCAGACCCCGGTACCAGGTATACAGCTTTTCTTTCATTTCCTCATTGATATCCGTAATCTCGAAGCCGATGCCAACCTCCTGGGCAACCTGTCCCTGGTAGGTATGATCGCTCACCAATATAGGCAGGCGGGCATACAGGGCATGGAAAAACTTAATGGAAATTGCGGTACGGAGGTTGATGGTTTCGTTGCCGTAAAGGTTATTGATCACATCGATCTTTTCCATAAATTCCTTGGTTTGTTCAACCGGGAAGGTGTCATGGAAGGCGGTGTTTTTGATCCCCTCTGCTTCGGCAAATTCCTTCAATACATTGGCCTTAGTGCCATAGTAATGCAGCTCAAACCGTGGATCGTTGGCAAAGACCTGCAAAAGCTTTTTATTGCGCTCAAAGAAACGGACATAACCCACGAAACCAATACGGATAGGTTCCCCTTCGGCACGGATCCGGTCATGGACCTGCATACCCTTCAGCACTGCCAAGTTAAAACTATGGATTGGAACATAATCAATACCCTTGGGCAAAAACTCCAGGTAACCCACAGAAGAGGTGGTACAAAATGCTGCATTTTCAAACAGCTTTTGGTACCGCTTTTGCCAGATTTTCTGGTCGTAGCGCATATTGTCACGGACATTCAGGCAGTACTTTCCCTTATACTTCAGCGGCAAGTACTCAGCAAAAATAAAGTTTGCCACATCATTCCATACGATCACAAAATCATATTTCTCCCGGTTGAGGATCTTCGCCGCATAGAGCAAAAAGGTCATATATTTGAATTCTTTTATGATCTTGGGCCATCCCTGCTTCACCACATTGACATAGCGGTACTTATGAGCGCACTCAAAATATTCGTCCTCGTCATACTTGTCCATGTAGATGATGTCGTATTCGATCCCCTGTTTTTTCATCACTTCGGTATACAGGGTGATCAGGGACATATGGCGGATATTCACCGCGCTTAAAATACAAACCTTCATATTAATCCTCTTTTGCCGTCTTTTCCATCAGCTGCACATACTTTTCTGTAGCCGCTTCTTTCCCCGCATAGGTCACTGCGTAGCTGCGGGCATTTTTGCCCAGAGCTTCCTTTTCATCCGGCTGCTCATACAGTCGCAGCACATTTCGGGCAAGGGCTTGTCCGTCGCCTGCATCGCTGCAAAGGCCTGCCCCGGCAGACTCCACCGTGCGGCACAATTCACAGCCCGCGTCAAAGGAGATCAGCAGCGGTCTGCCACAAGCCATAATGGTCCAGGTCTTACTGGGAACACCGCCACCGCCGGTGCCCGCCTTGCAGCACACCACGCAAGCATCGCCCAGGGAGTAAACCTCCGGCACCCGATCCGCGGGCAGCAGGGGGAAGAATTTTACATTGGTCAGCTTTTCTTCTGCCGCCTGTTTTTTCAGCGCGTCTTCCTCCGCGCCCTTACCGAAAATCACAAATTCAATATTGCTGTTTTCCTGCAGTGCCTTTGCCGCAGTCAACACCGTATCGATGCCTTGCATTTTTCCCAAATTGCCGGCATAAACCACCTTGAAGGTATCCCGGGACAGCCCCAGCTCCTCATACAAGCGGCTATTCTCTTTCGCTACCGGCTGGACTTCATCGGTGTCGATCCAATTATAGATTACATGGATCTTCTCCGCCGGCACACCCTTTGCCATGATATTCTCTTTGATATCCTGGCTGATGGCAATAATAGCATCGGCGTTGCGATATGTGTAATTGGAAATCTTATCTCCAATTTTGTATAAAAGGGAATCCTTCCGGGTCAATCCCGCCGTTACCAGACTATCCGGGAACACATCGTGCAAAGCAAAAATAAACGGAACTTTTTTACCCCTCTTTTTGCTCAGCCGCTTGGCAACAAGGGCGCACAGAACACCCTGGGTAGGCGGTGTGCTGGCACCGTAAACCACATCGATGTCTTTTGCCCCTGCGCCCTTAAAATACTGAATAATGTTTACCAGCACATAGCGCAAGGCCCGCACGATGGGGTTTTTGCCCTCCCGGAGCATAGAAAACCGATGGACAATAACTTTCCCGTCCAGTTTTTCCTCGTATTTAATTTTTTTATATTGCTCCCTTACCTCCGGTGTTACACCTCTTGTAGGTGTCGGCACAACTATCTCAAGGGTTATTTCCGAAGCTGCGCATGCAGTTTCCAAATCGTTATTTAAATGCGTGCTGGATACCTGTTCAGGCATATAATAAGCAGCTAATCTAAGGATTCTCATAGTACTCCAGTCTTTTCGTTTGCCTCTTCAGCCTCTGTTTCCGAATGATAAACATTTTTATGTGTAAGCACTGTTTTCACTGTCATAAAAAGAATTTTCAGATCGAACAAAAATGATATATTCTCGACATAATAAATATCATTTTGCAGTTTTTCTTTCGTTCCAACCGCATTTCTGTTGATAGCCTGATTATAGCCGGTAATACCGGGGCGAACATTCAAGATCACTCGCTCTTCCTCTGTATATTGATCCAAGTAGCTGGCAGAATCCGGACGGGGACCTATGAAACTCATATCGCCTTTCAAAACATTAAAAATCTGCGGCAGTTCATCAACACTGGTTTTTCGTGCAAAACGACCAAATCTCGTAACGCGCGGATCATCTTCGCCGTTGTATGTAGAACCATCTGCAAGGCGAATATCCGGTGCATTCACTTTCATCGACCTCAATTTAAACATATTAAAGGGCTTCCCATGCAGGCCGGTTCTTCTTGCCATATAAAACACCGGTCCATTATCTTCCGCCTTGATAAAAATTGCACTTATTCCTACCACGATCAATACCGGCACAAGCAGTACCAACGCTAATATGATGTCCAGCAATCTTTTTACAAACTTATACATTTGGCACCTCAATATTTAAACAAGTCCTGATAAAGATGATTATCCATGTCTTTTTTATAGTCTGCCATCATTGTTCTGAAATCTGCATATTTCGGCTCAAAGCCAAAATCTCTTTTTGCTTTCTCCATAGAAAACAGGTAGGAAGGTGTGTTGTTCTTGACTTCAGGTTTATAAACGATCTTCGACTTGCGCTCAGGACTCTGCGCAAACAGTTCGGCAATCACCTCTGCCTGCTCCTGCAAAGTAACGCCTCTACCGGAAGTCATATTATACAATCCGCTTGTCTTTTCACTCTTCATTGCCAGATAGAAAGCATGTGCCACATCCTTAACATATACAACATCACGGCTAAGGTCTTTGTTGCCAAAAATCGTGATGTCCTCTCCGGCAGCTGCCTTCTCCATGAAAATCTGCAATCCCGATTTTACGCACACACCATTAATAAACAGCGATCCATGGGGTCCCACACCATAAACAGGCGGAAATCTGAAACATGCATTCTTCATTCCGTGCTGCTGATTATAGTACTCCATTACATCGCAAGCGGCATTCTTAGAAAACACATATACCGCATGGTCTCCGGTGTAAATGTAATCGCGAGGCTCGTCCTCTGTAATAACCTTTTTCCCCCAAGCATTGCGAACATCTGCATAGGAGGATGTAGAGATCAAACGAGTAATTCCATTTTTACGGCAATACTCTAAAACATGAATCGTTCCGATGGTATTAACTTCGAAATACTCCGCAGCATTCTCATCTACATCCAGATTCACCTGTGCGTTTGCTGGCAGCAATCCGCTGAGCAAAATAACACCTTCTACATCATTTTTGGGTAATTGCTCAAAATCTTCTTTCTTAGTCAGATCCAGGTTGATGTATTCTACACCCTGTTTTTCATAGTGATCACGGAACTTGTTATTGCGCCCCGTAACCAAGACCTTACAGCCCTGCTTTAAAAATTCAGTTACTGTATGCACACCAATAAAGCTGGACGCGCCGATGATAATATACATATACTAAACCCTCCGTCCTTTTAATGTTCTGCTGTTGTTTGAACATTTACTTTTTCCAGTGCTTTTTCACAAGCCGCCACGGCCTGCTCCACCGTATCCGCCTGAGCGATTACAAAGCCTGCCCGGTCCGTGCTGGATCCGATATCCCCCACCCGGTCACCGATCTGCTTTGTGAAGCTGATCTGTCGAACACCGGGAATTGCTTTGGCTTCCTCTACGCCGGCAATGGCGGTGATCGTTCCACAAGGCACATTGAAATAACGGATCGCGCTGCCCTTGCTGTGTTTGGGTGCGATATCCGGGGTTTCGCCGCAGGCGATCTGTATGGTAGCCTTGACCATATCGATACCGGTAGACAAGGGCACCAGATGGGTGGTAATGCAGTCGCCGCCCATACGGGCGCCCAGTTCCACCATTTTCGGCCCCTGCTCGGTTAACATAATTTCTACATGGGCAGGTCCGCAATGAATACCCACTGCCTTAACTGCACGGCAAGCAAGATCCCGGATCTTCTCCTGGTCTTCTACCGCCAGTCGGCTGGGCTGGCTGTGACCCATCTCCACAAAGTGGGGCGCGCCGGTGGTCAGCTTGTCCGTGATCTGCAGCACATGGGGCTGTCCGTCCAGTACCATAACCTCCACGCTGACTTCCGGACCGACCATGTACTCTTCCACGATCACACCGCCGCTGCGTCCGTTTTCAGAGCTGTAAGCAATCGCCTCTTGCAGCTGCGCTTCATTATGCACCAGCATAACACCACGGCTGCCGGAATTATCCGTAGGCTTGGTAATGCAGGGGAAAGTGATCTTATCCAGCACCGACTCTGCCTGGGCAGGATCGCTGATAATGTAGTACCAAGGGTGCTCCACACCGGCAGCTTCAAAAGCCTTGATCATCTCACCTTTATCGGTAGACTTGATTGCAGTATCCATATCAATACCTGGCAAGCTGCAAGCTTTGGCTGCCGCAGCAATAGAGCGCATGGGCATATCCGTAGCAAGGGTCATAATGCCATCGGGTGCAAAGGCTTTCGCAGTTTTTGCAACACCTTCAATATCAATGGTGCTGACCTCAAAGAATTCGTCAGCGTAGGGTATGCCGATGGCCTTGGGGTTATAGTCGATAACACCCACATAAAACCCCATTTCTTTTGCTTTTTTGATAGCCGGCAGCTGCAGAATAGATGCGCCGATAATCAGCACCTTTTTCATTGACTTTTTACCTCAAATAAATTCTTTTACGATCCGGGTATAGTTCTCGATGATGTAATCCACCTGCTCGTCGGTCAGGCTGGTGTGCAAGGGCAGGGTGATCTCATTTTCAAACTGGGCATACGCATTGGGGAAATCCTTGATGTCAAAGCCCAGATTTTTATAAGCCGTGTGCATTGGCAGGGGCTTATAATGGACATTGCAGGCGATGCCTGCTTCTGCCATTTTGATGATGATCTCGTTGCGCTGCTGGGCAGTTACACCAGGGATCCGGGTCAGGTACAGGTGACCGGAGGATTCATACTTGTCCGTATAGTGCTCCAAAGTCTTAACACCCAGAGGGCGGAAAGCGGCATCGAGCTTTTCGATCAGCTCACGGCGACGCTCCAGCATGCCGGGGTAACGCTCCAGCTGCTTTAAGCCGATAGCCGCAGTTACATCGGTCATGTTGCACTTGTACCAAGTGCCCACCACATCGTATTCCCACGCGCCCAGCTGGGTCTTTGCCAAGGCATCCTTACTCTGACCGTGAAGGCTCAAAAGCTGGAGCTTTTTATAGATCACTTCATCGTCAATGCCCTCGATGGTGCGCCAGGTCAGCGCGCCGCCCTCTGCGGTGGTCAGATTCTTCACCGCATGGAAGGAAAAAGATGCAAAATCAGCAACATTACCGATCATCTTATCCCCAAGCTTTGCGCCGAAGGCATGGGCGGTATCTGCCATAATGGCGACTCTGCCCAGGGCCTGCTGGATATCGGATGCAGGCTTAAAAATGCTGCGCTTGCTCTCCACGATGGCAAAAAGCTTTTCATAATCGCAGGGAATACCTGCCAGATCCACAGGAATGATGGCTTTGGTATTCTCATTGATAGCTGCCGCCACCGCATCGTAGTCCATTTCCAGAGAATCCTTCTGGCTGTCAATTAGCACCAGCTTAGCACCCACATGACATACCACGGAGGCAGATGCGGTGTATGTATAGGCAGGAACGATGACCTCGTCCCCAGGGCCAACACCCAGCACCCGCAGGGCTTGCTCGGCGCAGGCGGTTTGAGAATTCAGGCACACACAGCGGTTCACGCCAATATACCGCGCAATATTCTTTTCCAGCTGCTTGGTACGAGGACCGGTGGTGATCCAGCCGGAACGCAGAGCCTCTGCCACTTCCGCAATTTCAAGTTCGGAAATATCCGGAGGGCTAAAAGGAATCTTCATCTCATATCACTTCCATCGTTTCATTTCTGCAAGGGCAAAACCTGCCCCATTTTTATACATAGTAACTATACCACAGAATGTTCTAAATGGCAACCTGTAACGCTTATCCCATATGTTTTTTTGCTAAAAAAGTTCGACTTAGATCCAGCAAAAACACCGTATTCTGCGGTGTTATCGCAAAACACGGTGTTTTCCAAATCATTCTAAGAGATAAACGATCGCCCGGGATCCTTCCCATTCATTTTCAGGATTCTTCTTTGGCTTATTTATGCTTCATATATTATCATAAACGGCAATTTGGGCACTGATTTTCTACCCATTATTTCATTTATCCAAATTTTTGTTGCAGAAAAAGTTGCAAAATCGCATGCGGAATGGTGTCAGGTGGTTGTGAAGTTACGACTTTATCATGCGAATTGCTTGTTCAGTTTCTGCTTCTTTTAACAAGCCTAACTTGTCACAAATATGCATCAATACTTTGTTTGATATGGGTACATCAATATATGCTTCTTCCTCGGCAATTGATAGCGCATACTCCAAAAGACGAGTACCAAAGCCATTATGTTGGTATTGCCCTTCAATATACAAATTATCTATATGCCCCTTATCTACTGTAACAATTCCTATTTCTTTGCCAAAAGATATGCTATATAGTTTTCCGCCATTGGAAATGGCTTTTTTGATTCTTTCTGCAATAATATTTTCCTCTGAAATATATCTCGCTTCATTTTCTTCTCGGCTTAAGCTATAATTAAATCTTCCATATCGATTGGCATATCGACAGATATGCTCAACCTGTTCAGCGGAGCCAGCAAATTCTCTACAAGCAATTTGATTTCCCATAGCAGCCACAATCTGAGAATCGGGATTATACCATGGCTTGTTGATACCCCAAAAAATAGAGTTGTTGGAGTGCGTATTTATGTTATGAAGCAGGTCTTTTCGATTACATACCACCTTGCAATTTCTTCGTCTGAAATAGAACATATTACTTTCGCAGGTGAAAACCGAAGACAACTTACCACCTTGATGTATCAATGCATCTTTTAAAGATTTTGAGTCAACATGTTCTGGAACTGCATCATAAAACCCATCAAACAAACGAAAACAAGCCCAATAATCTTTTACCTCCGGTACAATACTCGACGTCCAGCTTGCATAACAATTCACCAATTGCATCAGCACATATTTTCCGTTAAACGAATGAAAATCCTTTTCGGAAATTGGCTTCGATTCTTGTTCTGTATACTGTTTTTCTATCGTCTGTAATTGAACCGCAATAATATCACCGTCATTAAAAATTCGTTCTGTATGCACATTCGGCTTAATTTTCTTTTTTGAAGGTTGTGTAGATAAAAGTTTCTGTTTGAACTCGACAAGTTTTTGTTTTCGCGAATTCAAAGTTTTTTCACCGGCTTCTGCCCACAAATCCAATCCGAATCCACTATCAATCATTTCGATTGCTTTATTCTTTACCGAATCAGTCAAAATACCTTTCTTCCACATGAAATCAGCAAGAGAATAGATGTAATTACACCACTCTTCCTCATCCGATTCATCAAACATTTCACTGCGGATATAGAGGTCTATTCTCTTTAAGGCTTCTTCTACATCAAACTTATAAAAGGCAGCTGAATATTCAATATATAAGTCCTTTGCGGTATCATTTCCGGTGATACTGGTATTCCAAGTCCCCATACCATTCTCCCTTCTTTACTTAATAACCACCTGAAACCATTCCTTTTCACACTTTTTATACTACGTGTTGCAAAAATGTTGCAGAGCAATTTTCATCAAAGCATAAAGTGCCCGAAAGCCCTTTGTTTGCAAGGGTTTTCGGGCACTTGTTAGCCGGTTGGTATTATTCCCACTCGATGGGGGATTTTTGGCTTTGTAGATATGTGGTGGTTGCTGGTATATCAGCATTCGAGATGTAGTGCTATTATACCGGTTATTTTGTTTTACCGGACTTTTGTTGGTCAAAAGTTGGTCACAATTTGAACTCGTTCTGTAACACTGACTATATACCCACTCATGTGCAACCGAATGATCGTTTTACCAAACGAATTACTTACCAATATTATTAATTGATATTTTTACTCCATATA